>CAYTVP010000077.1:0-14211 GCA_964441675.1 uncultured Solibacteraceae bacterium
CTCCCCGGCATGGATTCGAACCACGATTCACGGCTCCAAAGGCCGCTGTCCTACCGTTAGACGACCGGGGAATGTCGAGAGAACTCTTCTCAGCTTATCGCGGCCCGGCTGACCGCCGCTACACTTCCAGTTGCGGTCGTTTCTTCTCCGGCCAGTCCAAATGGAAGAACTTGCCGCGCGGCGCATCCACACGTTCGTAGGTGTGCGCACCGAAATAGTCGCGCTGCGCCTGCAGCAGATTTGCGGGCAACCGCTCGCTGCGATAGCCGTCGTAATAAGCCAGCGCAGAGTAAAACGTCGGTACCGATACACCGTGTGTCGCCGCCGTAGCGACCACCTTGCGCCAAGCTGCCTGACACCGCTCGATCTCGCCCTGAAAATACGGATCGAGCAGGAGATTGATCAACCCGGGATTCTTTTCGTACGCCTCGGTAATCTTCTGCAAAAATCGTGCGCGGATGATGCACCCGCCGCGCCAGATGCTCGCGATCTTTGCGAACGGCAATTGCCAGCCGTACTCCGCCTGTGCCGCGCGCATCAATTGAAACCCCTGCGCATATGCGCAAATTTTCGAGCAGTAGAGCGCATCGTGAATCGCCGAAATAAACTGTGTCCGCCGCCCCAGCTTTGCCGGCTCCGGGCCCCGGAGAGTTTTGGCTGCCTCGACCCGCTCGTCTTTCACGGCGCTCAGGAATCTCGCAAATACCGCTTCGGCCACCGTTGGCGCGGGCACGCCCAGGTCGAGCGCATTCGCCGACGTCCATTTACCGGTGCCCTTTTGTCCCGCTGTATCCAGAACGACATCAACAAATGGCTGCTTGGTCACCGGGTCCTTCTGACGGAGGATATCGGCAGTGATCTCGATCAGAAAGGAATCGAGCACGCCGGTGTTCCACTCAGCAAACACTTTCGCTGCCTTCGGAGGGGTCAGCCCCGCCAGCTGCAACAGTGCATATGCCTCGGAGATCATTTGCATGTCTCCGTACTCGATGCCGTTGTGGACCATCTTCACGTAGTGGCCCGCGCCATCGGTTCCGATGTGGGTTGTGCAGGGCACGCCACCCTGAATCGGTTTACCGGGTTCGGCGCCCAGCAGCGGCTTGCCTGTTTCGTTGTCGACTTTTGCGGCAATCGCCGTCCAGATCGGCTCGATTTCCCGGTACGCTTCCGGACTGCCGCCCGGCATCAGCGATGGGCCGAACCGCGCGCCTTCCTCGCCACCCGAAACGCCGGAGCCTATGAACCGAAGCCCCTTCGCGCTCAATTCCTTCTCGCGCCGGATCGTATCGGTCCACAGTGCGTTGCCGCCATCGATGACGATGTCGCCTGCTTCGAGCAGTGGCAGCAGCGATTCAATTACCGCATCCGTTGCCGGGCCGGCTTTGACCAAAATGATGATCTTCCGCGGCCGTTTCAGCGATTGGACAAAATCCTCAAGCGTCGCGTGGCCATGAACTCCACCTGGCGTGCTCCGGTTTTGCGCCACGAAGTTTTCCATCGTGGCAGTTGTCCGGTTGTACACAGAGATCGCGAAACCGTGGTCGGCAATATTGAGTGCGAGATTCTGGCCCATCACAGCGAGGCCGACGAGGCCAATGTCAGATTGCGGTTCGATCATCGGAAAGCTTCAATTGTCGCACGCCCAACACGCTCCCTGCCGTGTTATGACGCACGCGTCACCAATCCGAATACGGCGTGCCGTCCAGTGCTTTCTGGTCGGACCCGCTATGGACGTTCCAGATTCCGGGCTCGGTCTGGCTTGCGCTGTTCATCGAATCTTCCATCTCTGTGCGCCACGTTTCCGTCGAGTTGGTGAACGGATCCAGAGGAACCTGGCGCAGGTAGCCGGCTTCGACGAGGTCCTGCAAGGTCTGCGGCGCTTTCTGTTTATCGTAAGTGTACTCGTCAATCATCATCCGAATGGTGAAGAGATTGTTCCGCAGCACACTCTCTTTGGCCCGCACGATGGACTTCTGATACAACGGCACCGAGATTGAGACGATGATGGAAATCACCGTCAACACGATCATCAGCTCGATCAGCGAGAATCCGCGTCTGCCGTCACCACTCGGAGTAAGGCGTGCCATCCTGTGCTTTCTCCGTTGTCTTGGTGTAAACGTCAAAAACGTTCTGCCCGTTCCAGCTCAGGGAATCCGGCTCGTCCTGCATCCCTCGCAGTCCCCACTCATAGCTGTTCGTAAATGGGTCTTTCGGGATGCGGCGCAAGAACCGCATCTTCTTGCCTTCGGCGGAATCAGCCATCTTGATTCCTTCCACCAGCACTTCCAGAGTCTCCGGATACCCTTCGGTCCCCATCTTGATTTGCCCTAGCTTTCCGGCGTCCGCAGCGTCCTTGTACTTCTCGATCGAGGCTCGCATCTCGCGAAGCGCGTACCGAAGCTCTTTTTCCTTCTCGCGCCGTACCTTGTAACGGGCCGCCGGAACCGCCATGGCCGTCAACAACAGCAGGATCGTAAAGGCAACGATCAGCTCTACCAGCGTTAGTCCGCGTAATCTCTTCCGGTACATCTCATTCGATAGTGATTGTTACGGGCGCAGCTGGAATATTCAGTGGCTGCAACTTTGAGTCTTGCAGAATCGAGTCCGCAATGCTTACCTGCGCGGATCCCTTTGCCAGCGGCTGCAGCGTAATCGTCACAAGCGAGCCGGATCCGGTCACTCCGGAGGCGCCCGGCAGCCGTGTGATGCGCACTGTTCCGGTATTCACGTCGCGCGTGAATGAAACCGGCTGGTTATCACCACTCATTAAGGAACCGCGGGCGATCTCGACAATCTTCAGCAGCTTCGGATCGTAGTGAATGCGAAATGGAGCGCTAAACAGATCCTCGACGTTTCGGGCTTCCAGTGTCAGGGTCACCGGGGCATTGACGGAAGTTTTGAGACCGGCGGGCGCGAATAACAGTTGCGGCTGATTCGCTGCTGCGGGCTTCGGAGCATTGGTCTGAGGCGGTTCGATTTTCGGAGCCGGCGTTCCCGGTGCAGACTGAGGCTTTGTTTCAGCAGGGGCCTCAGGCACGACCGCCGTTCGAGGCGCGTAGTTCAGCCTCACTACCTGTTCACTCCCGACACTAATCGTCCGCAGGTTTGTCTCGTTCAGATCGGGCTGGCGAACAATCCGCGGAATCATCACGATCAGCACTTCAGCGCTTCTCAGCTCGCTCGATTGCGCGCCGAACAGCCAGCCAATGCCTGGGAGTGTCGCTAAACCGGGAAGTCCCTGCGATCCACGCGCACGGTCCGTAGCAGAAAGGCCACCGAGCACCGCAACTTCTCCATCCCGAAGGCGTACATCTTCGAGAACCTTTCGTTGGCCAATCACAGGCTGGCTCAGACCACCCACGTTGATGGTGTCGGCAATCGTAGAGAGTTCGATTTCTATATGCAATGTCACATCGTTATCGTGGTGAATTTTCGGCTGAACATCGATATTCGTTCCGATCTCCGCAAACTGAAACTGAGTGGATACCAGCGGACTCACGCCGCCAACAGTGCCTATACCTGGCTGGAAGCTGCCCGTTGCGTATGGATACCGCTGCCCAATCTTGAGGGAAGCCTTAATCGTGTCCAGTGTCCGCAATTGCGGATTTTGCAGGACGCGTGTTGTCCGGTCGTTCAATAACGCTTGAACGATTCCACCAGGCATTGCAATAGAAAAGTCGTTTGTCGAAAGGCTGCCGAGTTGGGCAAGTGTCGCATAACCGGGAGGTGCGGTGCTGCCTCCGCCGTTATCGCCGTCGCCGTTGCCAGGAACCTGTCCGTCCGGCGTGTAAATAATGGGCACGTTCAGGCCCGGAACTCCGCCGCTTGTGATTGTGGCTGCAAGACTTCTGGTCCTGGTGCGGTTCACTTCCATACCGATCACGTCCACAACCACTTCTGGCTTTGGCTTATCGAGATCCATGATCAGCTTCTGCGCGAGCGCTACCTGATCCGGCGTTCCCCGCACCATCAGCGCCATCTGTGATGTGTACGGCAGGACGCGGCGAATATCGGTGACCGCGCGGATCGCGGCCGCGATCTCGTTCATTTCCTGGGCGGCCGTGGCGTTGCGCAAATAGAAAATCTGCGCGACATTATCTTCGAAATCGCGACGCTTCACCTGCTGATCTTGCGTGACAAAGATTGCGTTTGCCGAAATCGGTTTCCAATACGCCCGCGTCAGCAGCGAGACGTAATCGAGCGCATCCTCGATCGTCGAATTGGTCAGGTCCACCGAGTGGTTGCGGCCCTGCGACTGCGTTACGAAGTCCGGATCGAAGAGTACATTGATACCGGCCAGCTTGCCCACCGTTTCAAACAAAACCCTGGCGTTCTGGTTTGTCATCTTCAAGTTGTTGATCTGCGGATTCAGAGGCTTCAGCACCGGCAACCCGCGGATAGACGCCATGCGTTCTTCGATCTCGCGCTGCGCGTGTTCGGCAGCGGTCTTTCCGCTATCCTCCGGCGCTACCGGCGGAGCGTCCTTCGATTGACTACGCTGGATCATCTGGTAGGTACGCTTGGCTTCCGTCTCGGCGATTGTGGACGACGGGTCGATAGCGAATGCCTTCTGGTATTCTGCCAGCGCTTCCTGAAGCTTACCCTGGTCGCGCAGTTTCCGGCCCGCCAGCACATGCGTTTGTCCTGCCAAAAAGCGCGTCCGGCGCACGAAGAGAAGATAGCTGGTGTCTGAGAAATCTGTGGCCAACGCCTGCTCAAAAAGTTCAAGGGCCCGATCGTAGTCCTTTTCCGCTTCTGCCTCCTGACCTTCCTTCAACAGCTTGTCGCCCTTACGCGTACGAGCATCGGTGGGAGGAACCAGTAGAACAATGGACAGGCAAAGAGCTATCAAACGAGACACGGCCATCATCACTAGCCAATGACGCTCGCCGTGGAGCAAACGTGCAAAGGTAACGGCAAGAAACTCTGTGGGCGATATCATAAGGACTTGCGAGCTGATTCCTCGATCAAAATCCTTGCAGATAACCGCCGTGCCGGGTATGAGTATTTCCTCACCGATAAGGTAGAGGCTGGTATCGCATTGACCGGAACGGAAGTAAAAGCGGCGAAGATGGGGCGAATTCAGCTTCGAGACGCTTACGCGGAAGTGTCCAACAATGAGGCTTGGCTCCGGAACGCGCACATCAGCGAGTATTCCCACGGGAATATTTACAACCACCTGCCGGTTCGCGAGCGGAAGCTGCTGCTGCATCGCCGGGAAATCGACAAGCTCCTCGGCGAAAGCCAGCAAAAAGGCTTGACGCTGATCCCGACCAAGATGTACCTGAAGAACGGCAAGATCAAGGTTGAGATCGCTGTCGGACGTGGTAAGAAACTACACGATAAGCGTGAAACCGCGCGGGCCCGCGAACAGGAAGCGGAAGCTCGCGCGGAGATGAATCGACGAAACCATCCATGAACCTTCAACTTTCTTTAGCCGCAGCTTCATCGATTGAGGCGGACGCCCTGGTTGTGATTGCCTGTTGCGGCGAACTTCCCAAACAGATGCATCCCTGGATTGAGGAGATGGAGCGAACGGGCGAGTTCGCCGGAAAACCGAACGAGTTGGCGATCATCCCGCAACCAAGCGGATTCAAAGCCCGGCGGCTTGCGCTATTTGGAGGTGGGAAGCCGGAAAAGTTCACCGCCTTCGAAGCCCGTCGCGCAGCCGGTGCCGCTCTGCGCGTCTTGAAACAGAAGGGTCTGAGGACGCTGGCGTTTCAGTCGGAGCCGGGCCATCTGGCCGCCCTCACCGAGGGCATCGTTCTCGGCGCCTGGGAAGCGGAAGAACACAAATCCAGGAAGGAATGCAAAGCGGTCGATCTGGTAACGATCGTTGTTCCGGGTGGTGATGATTGCCTCGAAACGGTGTTCGAGCAATCGAAAGTTCTTGCGACTGCCCAGAATCTGGCTCGGGACCTGGTGAACGAGCCGGCCAATCTTCTTCCACCGCGCGTCCTGGCGGACCGCGCGCAAACAATGGCGGTAGAAAACGGAATCGAGTGCGAAATCCTCGACGAAGAAAAACTCTGCGAGCTGGGATGCGGCTCCTTGCTGGCGGTTGCGCAAGGCTCCTCGGAACCCGCCCGGTTGATTGTCCTGAGATACCGGCCCCAAGGCGCCGTCGCCGGCGTTCATCTTGGGTTGGTAGGTAAAGGCGTTACTTTCGACACTGGCGGATTGTCCATCAAGCCGCACGACGGCATGGAGAAAATGAAGTACGACATGGCTGGCGGCGCGGCGGTAATCGGGGCGATGCAAGCCATTGCCCGTCTCCAGCCGGCTATCACCGTCACCGGCTTTATTCCATCCGTAGAGAATATGCTTGGCCCCAAGGCGCAGCGGCCGGGTGACATCATTACTTCGCTATCGGGCCGCACGATCGAGGTCTTGAATACCGATGCGGAAGGGCGGCTGATTCTCGTGGACGCGATTACTTACGCGCTCGGCGAAGGCTGCACGCATCTTGTGGACGCGGCGACACTAACCGGAGCGATCGGCATCGCTCTTGGTCCGGTGCACGCCGGCGCGTTCACCAACAACCCTCCACTGCTGGCGCGCGTCACGAAGTCCGCCGGCTTGCAGGGCGAGAAACTCTGGCCGATGCCCATGGACGATGAGTATCGCGAGATGCTGAAATCCGCATACGCCGATCTGCCCAATATCTCCTCCGGCCGCGTCGGCGGAGCGATCACAGCAGCAAAATTCCTGGAGGAGTGGGTGGGAGACACTCCGTGGGTTCACCTGGACATTGCGAACATGGCATGGCTCGACGACGGCAAGCCCTGGGCGTCGAAAGGGCCTTCCGGATTTGGCGTTAGAACGATGGCGGGGCTGGCGCTCAATTGGGCTGAGGACGCGTAGGCGTTTTCGCAAAAGGCGTCTTCAGAAACTCGCGCAGCCAGTTGTCGCGCAAGTTGCGAAGATCATCGGCGCTGCGCTGGTTCCAGTCGTAAAAGCCGGTTCCGGTTTTCACGCCAAGCTCCTGATTGGCTACGTGCCGGCGCATGAGTTCCGGGGCCCGGCCTTCGTTATTTAAGTCGGCGCAAACATAATCGACGATACCCATTGCCATATCCAGCCCGACCATGTCCATATGCTCCAAAATCCCGTAAACCGGGAGCCGGAGTCCAAAGCCTGTCTTCGCGGCCAGATCGACATCCTCCGCATCGGCTATACCTTCCTGCACGATGTTGATTGCCTCGCGGATCATGGCCATTTGCAGGCGATTGCCGAGTTGGCCGGGACGGTCTTTCTTCACGATGACCGGAGTCTTGCCGCAGCGAACCAGCAAATCGCGGAGGCCCGTGGCGACCTCGTCGAGCGTCTTCTCGCCCTTGACGATCTCTACCAGAGGCATCAGGTGCGGCGGATTCCAGAAGTGTGTTGTGACCACGCGCTCCGGGCGGCGGCATGAGCTGGCAATCGCCGTAATCGATAACCCTGAAGTGTTTGAGGCGAGCACGGTCGTTACACCGGCGATCGCGTCCAGTTGGGCGAACAGGCGCTGCTTGAATGCCATATTCTCAGGAGCGGATTCAATCACCAGGTCGGCACCGGAAACGGCTTCCTCCAGATCGTGAGTTGCGGTTAGCCGGCCTGCTGCTGCGGCGGCGCCTGCTTCCGGGATCAGGCCCGCGTCAGCGAGGTATCTGAGCTGGCTATTGGCGGATTCCAGTCCCTTCGCCGCGGACTCCGGCTGCCGGGAGATAATCACCGCGTCTAGGCCGCCAAGGGCTAACGACCCGGCAATCCCCGGCCCCATCATTCCGGTGCCGATGACGGCCGCTTTTCCGAAGTTCATTTCAGCTCGATCAGCAATGTCCGGTAGGCTTTGTTGAGCGGTGTCAACTGTGGTGCGTTTTCACCTTTGTCGTGCCAGATAACCTCGCCGGATTTGCGCTCCCGGATGTCTATTTTTCCGGTCGCCGCGTCCTTCCGCTCATACTTCGCTTCATCCAGGAAAACGATGATCTGATCCGATTGCCGGATATAGGGCTCGCGCGGACTGCCGGGTTCATAAACCAGTTCGCTGATGCGTACCTTGCCATTTTCAAGTTTCATTTTCTTTTGAGGACCTGCAGCGTAAACGGTAAGCAGGGTGAGGACTGAGGACGCGACTGCTGTCAGGATGACGGTTTTCATTTCGGGGCATACTCCTTTCGCACCAGAAAAACATACGACGCAATTCCAAGCATCAGGAAAAGGAAGACCGCAATCAAAGGAGCATCCCAGCCCCCGGTTTGTTCGCGCAGGTACGAAGTCAACAGAGGAACGACCACGCCGGGTAGATTCGCTGCGGTGTTCTGGATTGCCGCCAGGCGGCCGGCTGGCGCGCCGGGTAACATCGCCGGAGTCAGCGCCCAGTAGTTTCCGGTTGCCAATCCCAGCCCGCTCAGCGAGAAGACCGCAATCGCAAGAGCCGTCGTTTCCGAGCTCGTATAGGCACCGATCAACTCCGTCGAGGCGATCAGGAATCCAGTGCAGATGAAGGCTTTTCGGACCCGGACCATATCCATTCCCCGCCGGATCAGCGCATCTGCCGCGATTCCAGCCAGGATCGCGACGATTGCGAAACCGAGATAGCTGAAGCCGGTGAACAAGCCGTTCTCCCGCAGGGCCATGTTCCAGCGTTCCGCGAAATAGCTGGGTAAATCGAGAAGGCAAAAATAGTTGAAGTACTGATACGAGAATGTCCCGATGATGATTCCCCAGGTAACGCGGTTGGTCATCAATTGCTTAAACGACAGCCTCCCGCTTTCAACCTTCGCCACAGCCGTCTTCTCTAACTCGCGGTCATTGTCCTTAACCAGGAGCACCCATGGGACGAGCCATGCCATGGCGCCGAAGCCCAGCACCATGAACATCGTCTGCCATCCGTAGTCCCGCAGCAGGAACGCTGAGACGGGCGCGCCGATAGCCGGTCCGACTTTTGCCGAAGCCTGATACAGGCCCATGATGAACCCGTGGCGGTGCTTGGGAAAATTCAGACGGATCCAGCGGATTCCCGCGGGCGTATTGACAGCCTCGCCCGCGCCGAGAACCAGCCGGAGGAGAAAAAGCTGCGAGATCGATCCGGCCCAGGCCGTCAATCCGGAAACGGCGCTCCATAACAGAAAGCAAAAGGCGAATGGTTTCTTCACGCCGAACCGGTCCACGAGCATTCCGGCGGGCACCTGCAGAATCGTATAGCTCCAGAAGAACGCCGAGTTCAGCAGGCCTCGATCTCGCTCCGTGATGCCGAAAAAATCTTTGAATTCGGGAACGGTTAGCGCGAAAGAAAGATTCTGGCGGTCGAAGTACGCAACGATAAACGCGATGCAGAGAAGTCCGACGACGGACCACCGATAGCCATCCATTTTCGGACGTCCGAGTGTGGCCGGTGACAGTTGGCTCAAGGCAACTACGGTATCATGGGCACCGCGTCTAAAACTCGTATGCAGCTCAGAGTCATGGCATTCGTGTTAGCCGGCGGGAAGGGTACCCGGCTATTTCCCCTGACAAAGGAAAGGGCGAAACCGGCCGTGCCGTTCGGCGGCCGCTATCGGATTATCGATTTTGTGCTTTCGAACCTGGTGAACTCGGGCATTCATTCGATCTATGTCCTGATCCAGTTCAAAAGCCAAAGTCTCTTACAGCACTTAAAGGACGGCTGGGAATTCTCCGGAATTCTGAAGAGCCACTACATCATTCCGGTTCCGGCGCAGATGCGGCTCCCCGGCGAGGTATGGTACCGGGGCACAGCTGACGCTATCTACCAGAATGCAAATCTGATCGATCAGGCATCGCCGCACCTGGTAGTCATTTTCGGCGCCGATCACATCTACAGGATGAACATCCGGCAGATGGTCGAGTTTCACGAGCAGAGGCGCGCCGATGTTACGGTGGCTGCCATTCCGGTCCACAAGAGTCTTGCCGGCGAATTCGGCGTCATCGTGACGGATGGCGAAGGACGGATTCGGGAGTTTCGCGAGAAGGACCCCAACGCTCCCACTATGCCCGGCAATCCGGAATACGTTCTCGCGTCGATGGGGAATTACATATTTAAAACCGGCGTGCTGCTAAACGAACTGGAAGCCGACCACAAGAAATCGGAAGCAGAGACGGATCACGATTTCGGAAAGAATATCTTGCCCGGGTTGGTAGGACGGTCGGAGCTATATGCGTACGACTTCAACACCAACAGCATTCCCGGCGATCCGCCGGGGCAACCCGTTTACTGGCGTGACGTAGGCGCCATCGACGCTTATTACGAAGCGCAGATGGACCTGCGTAGCGTGACCCCATCTCTGAATCTCTACAACCGGGAATGGCCGCTCAGAACCGCCGGGTATGAAGATCCGCCGGCGAAGTTTGTTTTCGACGAGGAAGGGCGCCGCGGCATGGCCGTAGAATCGATTGTCGGGGGCGGCTCCATTATTTCGGGCGGCTACGTCAAAGGCTGTGTGCTCGGACGGGGAGTCCGGGTTTTCGACGGTGCGACGATCGAAAACTCGGTCCTGTTTGACAACTGTCACGTTAAGGCCGGCGCGCGTGTCAGGCGAGCCATCCTCGACAAGAACGCAGTCATCGAGGTGGGTGATACGGTGGGCTACGATCACGAGGCGGACCGGCGCCGCGGATGGACCATCACGGAATCCGGAATCGTGGTCATCGAAGGTCCGCGTTCCCGCGTTCCCGTCGCCACGATGGAAATCTAGCTCAAGCGTTCTGCGCTTGCGGGCGAACTGCCGTGTAGACAAGTGCTGTTAGAAGCACCACCGCGCAGCCAATGACGTTGTACCAGAGAAAACTGATTCCCGTGAATGCACGCGCGGCGAAAATGGCGGCTTCTCCGGCGATCACGCCAAAAAACGCCGCGTTTGCGCCTACGCGCGGAACATAGAACGCTAGTACAAAAATTCCTAACAGCCCGCCGTAGAAGAGCGACCCGACCATGTTTACCGCTTCAATCAGCGAGCCGAGGTTTCGGCTGTATTGCGCGGTGATCACGGCGTAGACGCCCCAAAAAGCGGTGGCCGCCTGCGACACGCGGAAGTAATGGTGATCCGTTGCTTCAGCGCGAATATGGCGCTTATAGATATCGATGACGCTGACGGTGGCGAGTGAATTGATCTCGCCGGAGGAGGCTGTCATCGCTGCCGCCATAATCACCGCCAGCAGTAATCCCACCATGCCGGGGGGCATGTAATTCCGAATGAAAGTGAGGAAGACATAGTTGGCGTCGTTGACGCCTGTGGATTTCCGCAGTTCGTTCATCCCGGCGTTGGCGGCGTGGAATCGGGCACGCGCGCTATCGTCGCCACGCAGCATGTCCCGCGCCGCTGTTTGCCGCTCGGCATAGAGCGCATCGAATTCCACCTGACGGGACTCGAACTTCGGATTCTCGCGCGGCTCGAATAACAGCGGCGGCTTCTCGAAAACATAAAACACGAACACCATCGCCCCTACGAAGAGAATGAAGAACTGCATGGGAATCTTGGCGACGGCGTTGAACAGCAGGCTCAGCCGGCTCTGCGTAATGGAACTTCCGGTCAGATAACGCTGCACCTGCGATTGATCGCAGCCGAAGTAAGCCAGGGCGAGAAACATCCCTCCCACCAGGCCGCTCCACATGTTGTACCGATCGTTCCAGTCGAACGAAGTTGTGACGGGGTTGATCAGTCCGGCTGCGCCGGCCAGCCGAACGGCATCGAGCGCGGAGACATCGGCGGGCATCATGCGTATGGCCAGCATCAGAGCGATCATCAGGCCAACAAACATGATCATCATTTGCTGCACGTCCGTCCACGTGATTGCCTTAATCCCGCCCAGGACCGTGTAGAGGACGACAATGCCGCCCATGATGGCGGTGGTGATCTGGTCCGGCCAGCCGAAGATCACCGTCAGCACGATTGCCGGCGCCGACAAGGCGACACCAACGGCCAGACCGCGCTGGATCAGAAAGATAATGCTGACCAGCAGGCGTGTCTTCGCGTCAAAACGCTGCTCCAGGTACTCGTATGCCGTATAGACGCGGGCGCGATGAAAGATCGGCACGGCGGTGGCACAGATCACGATCATGGCCAGCGGAAGTCCGAAGTAGAATTGCACAAATCGCATTCCGTCCACATAGGCTTGCCCGGTGGTGGAGATGAATGTGATCGCCGATGCTTGCGTCGCCATGATGGACAATGCCATCGCATACCAGGGCATCGATCTGCCAGCCAGCAGATACTGACTGGTTGACCCTGCACCGCGAGAGCGCCATAGACCGTAAAGAATAATGAATGCAAGCGTGGCAATGAGTACCGCCCAATCGAGCGGCCTCATCTGCTAAAGGTCCTTCCGAACCACGCGAACAACAGGATCAGCATCACAAGGTAGATGACGACGCTCGCATAAATACGAGGCCACGAGCCTCCAAAAGGAGGCGGTTCGTCCTTCATCGTCCGCTCGCCGTCCCTGCTTCCGCTTTGCCCGCGCTTAGGAAGTTTGCGAATAGCCGGTAGGCGCCCGGTACGCCCGCCGGAAGCTGACGAAAGAACGCCAGCGATGTATAGATCCACACGCCCTTGCCATATCGAGCGATTAGCGTCGAACCATCCTGGGGTTGCTCGCCCGGATCCTTCATTCGCAAGATAGTCCGGTATTTCGGGTCCCACTCCGAGGCAAAGTATAGTCCCCGTTCCTGCACCCAACCGTCCCAATCGGCGGCGCCGATGGCGTTGGGCGATTGAAGAATCCGTTCGGAGGAATGGATGAGTTCCACGGCGGCGGCTTCGTCGGTCACCCGGCCCGGCCCTACCTTCATCGGGTAGGGGCCGATACGGGCGTCCATCGTTGGCGTACCGCCCCGAAACCGGTTCTCCGCAACGTTGTATTGAACAATGATGGTGCCGCCATTTGAAACGAATTCCATCAGGCGATGATGATTGGCGCGCAGTTCCGGCCGGGTGTTGTATGCCCTGACGCCCATCACGATGCTGTCGAACCGGCTAAGGTTGGTGCGCGCGAGATCGTACGGGGAAAGGAAGGTAACTTCGCATCCAAGCTCCTCTAGCGATGCCGGCACGTCGTCGCCCGCGCCTGTTACATAACCCACACGCTTGGACAGATTCTTCACGTCTACAGGAACCAGGTCTGCTGTCGACGGCGGGAACAACGTCTGCGCCGGGAAATGCGGATAGCGAATGACATCGATGCCACGGTCGTAGGAACGGCCGTTCATTTCAGCGATGGCGCGAAGCTCGCCGCGTTTCGACTCCGCTGAGGGCTTGACCAGAAATTGCACGGTAGTCTGCTCGCCGGTGTTTTCCAACTGGAATGGATGCGATTCCGGCTGGGCGCTCCATCCCTGCGGCAACTCGAGCCTCACGGTTCCCTTAGCCTTCGGAACTTTCGCAGTCACGGTGATCTCGACGGGCTTCGGCGCCCGGCTGGGAAACAGCACTACGCGTCCGCCAGGCTGCACGGCAACCGGGGGCACGACGACAAACGGGCGGACCAATTCACCGTCAGCGCGATCGACGTAGCGATTGTGAACGGGCCGCGCCAACTCGATCTCCTTGCCGGAAATGGTCAACTTCGCGGTTCGGATTTCGGGAGGATTCTCGGGACGGCCGAGGAGAGTTTGATCCGGAATCCGATAGATCGTGCCATCCTTTGGCTCGCGCAGCCAATAGGGCTGCGATAGCGGTTGATCAGCCGGCAGAGCCCATTCTTCGACAATCGATTCCATCCGGTTTGCGGGAAGTGCCTTGCCATTTAGAGACACCGGAAGCCGTGAACGCACGATGGCATTGGTCGATACATGCACCATCGAGCCGGGAACGGTTTCGGACCGCTCCGCCGACACATCCACCCATATGCCGCTTGCGAGCGCAATGGTCTCATCAAGCTCGCGCAGCTTCCGTTGCGCCATCGCGTTCTTGCTCCCGGCAATCAGCGCTCGCGCTTCAAACAGAATCGGCACAATGGCTGCGGGATCGTCATCCCGCAGTTCGCGGCGAGCCCGGCCCAGGATCTCATCGACCTTGGGCAATCCAAGACGCGACCACGTCGTATCGATGCCGTCGAAGGGGTCACGCTCGGCTTTATCGCCGGCGAGCGGCAACAGGTAGTCGCGCGAAGTACCCTTTCGTTCCGGTGCACCCATTCCCTGGCTGCGATGCTGGCTGCGGCTCATCCCGGCAATTTCGGTGTATGCATAGCCGAGGATGGGATCGTACT
>CAYTVP010000078.1:0-13263 GCA_964441675.1 uncultured Solibacteraceae bacterium
GTTCTCGCAAGGGAGTGGAGGTTCAAGTCCTCTCATCCGCACCATACGAATCAAGGACATAGAAATCGTCAACTCCAAGACTTGTGATACTTGTTGCGTAGGGTAGCGCTTCGGGTAGCGCAAATCAGGAGATTTCGGGGCACTTTTGGTGACCGAACGGCGACGATTGTCTTCACCAGGGACAGGCGCGTTGGTACGCCGCCTGAGGTAGCCTTCTCTTCAAGAGGATGCCGAGCAACGCCTTGGAACACCCAACTGACCGGCAGCAGGACCGCGCAATGCAGTTCCTATAGCTCCCGTTGCAGCGAACCTTGGGTCATTTTTCGCAGGTCGACTGCGAAGCGCCGTTCTTGTACGCGGTCTTGGCCTCAAGCCGACGAATCTCTTTCTTCAGATGCTCAATTCGCTGTTCGTCGCTCGAAGACCGGAGAATCAAGCCGCGCTCCCGTTGGAACGCATCCATTTTCTGACGGGCCTCGTCGAGTGCCTCGTCGTCGATCATTGTGTAGCGATCGTCCATTGATGTGCTCTCGTGTCCCATAATGTCGCGCCTTGTTTCATGAAACGATCCACGTGCCAAAGCCACTGCAGCACGTCGTGGAGTGCCCGTCAGGTTGGTCGGCAACTCGGAAGTTGAGCTTAAAAAACGGCACTATCAGAACGCGGAAATCCACTAAGTAGGGCGAATGTCCGTCCGCCAAGTTCAGGCAATTACACTTGAAAGATTCACCTTCTCCGTATGCCAGTTCGACTCTCTGCCTTTCCCAAGTGCTACCTGGACGAAATCGCCGGAGCGCGCACCATGTCTGTCTTCGATTGGATCGAGATGGCGCGTCCGCTGGATGCTGACGGCCTCGAAATGTACGAGGGCTTCTTCACTAGTCTTGATCCGGACTACCTGGATCAAGTTGGCAGCGCGATCCAATCCGCCGGATTCGAAATGCCGATGCTCTGCTGCTCGCCCGATTTTACCCAGCCCGATCCCGATGCCCGCAAACGCGCTGTGGATCATCAGGCTCGCATAATCGAAGTCACACACCGCGTGCTCAGCGCCGTCTGCTGGTGCACTCCACCGCACCTTGACTAAGCGCGTCAGCTTCGGCGCAAGCGCAAGGCGAGCAATCCGGCAAACGCGACACTCGCGAACGCCAGCGTTCCCGGTTCCGGAATCGCCGTCAGATCTACCGAGTGGAGAGGCGCTCCGTCGCTGAACTCCTCTGTACGGTCGCTCAAGCGCAGCAAGAACACATTGCCGCCTTGTCGAAGCGTAATCGGACGCTCCTCTACGAGCGGCCCAGAGCCAGGCGGATTGTGGATACCGGCGCTGAATCCGGCGCCTCGATACTCTGTGAACGTTGTGGAAACCAGATTGGACGCTATGAAGTTCGGGCTCGCACTCACAAAATCGCCTACAATCCCGGACCCATCGGCGACCGGATCCTGGATGAACCCTACTCCATAGAAGCCGGGCTCGAAAATGGTGTTTCGATCGAAGATTGCCACGGCAATGCCGCCCGTGGGATTGCTGGCAAAATTATCCACCGAGTAAACCTGGCCACCGGTCGATAACGTCGCAGAAATCGGCGAATACGATACCCAACCGGATTGGAGGAAAGGTGGAAGAAAGTTCACATAGTTGGTGCTGGTGGTGTCGAAGGTGGCGGTAAAGGTAAATGGTGCCGGACTGGAGAAACCTATAATCGGTCCACCGTCCGGACTTATGGAGTCCGTTGTGTCAAATACACCGTTGTAAGTGAGTCGAAACGGGGCGGCCAGCGCCACGCTGCCGGTGAGTAGAAAGAGTGTCACCAACACAAGCTTCGCCTTGACGTGACAGGCCAAGAGCACCTTCGCGTTCATCGGTCCTCCTTTTGGGCAGAACTGCGGGTTTTGCAATTACAGGTTTCGATTATAGCTACAACTGTGACGTTTAACGGCGACAGCAACAGGAAAAAAATTGGCAGCTAACTCCAACCGTAAGACGAATGTCCGCTAGCCGGGTTCCGGCAATTACACTTGAAGATTCAGCTTCTTCCTATGCCAGTCCGACTCTCTGCCTTTCCCAAGTGCTACCTGGACGAAATCGCCGGAGCGCGCACCATGTCTGTCTTCGATTGGATCGAGATGGCGCGTCCGCTGGATGCTGACGGCCTCGAAATGTACGAGGGCTTCTTCACTAGTCTTGATCCGGACTACCTGGATCAAGTTGGCAGCGCGATCCAATCCGCCGGATTCGAAATGCCGATGCTCTGCTGCTCGCCCGATTTTACCCAGCCCGATCCCGATGCCCGCAAACGCGCTGTGGATCATCAGGCTCGTATGATCGAAGTGACGCGCCGCCTGGGCGGACCCAGAGCGGTGTGCCGCGTTCTCAGCGGCCAGCGCTATCCGGAAGTCAGCCGCGAGCAGGGGCTCGCCTGGGTCGTCGAATGCATCGAAGCAGTGCTGCCGGTGGCTCGCGCGAATGACATCGTTCTTGGGCTGGAAAATCACTACAAGGACGGCTTCTGGAAGTATCCCGAGTTCGCCCAGAAACAGGATGTTTTCCTGACCTTACTGGATGCCATTTCCGAGCGCGAATATTTCGGCGTGCAGTACGACCCGTCGAACGCAATCGTCGCGGGCGATGATCCGGTGGAACTCCTGCGTCGGGTTGCTCCAAGAGTAGTCAGCATGCACGCAAGCGATCGGTACCTGGCGCCGGGAGCGACGCTTGACGCCCTAAGACAAAGCGACGGCACCATCGGATACTCGCCCGACCTTCGACACGGCGTCACCGGCCAGGGACTGAACGATTACGATGCCATCTTCGGCATCCTCGCCGAGCATCACTATTCCGGCTGGATCAGCATTGAGGATGGAATGAACGGTGTGGAAGAAATGGCGGAATCTCTCGCATTCCTCCGCCGCATGTGCGCGCGCTACTTCGCGGGAGAGTCCGCATGAAGACGCGCCTCCGCACCGCCATCCTCGGATGCGGCAAGGTTGCCCACCTTCACGCCAACGCCTTAGCCGCACTTCCGGAGTCCGATTTCGCCGGTGTCTGCGATGCTGACTACGCCCGCGCACAAGCGTTTGCGGACCGCTATGGAGTGCGCCCGTTCGCAAGTTACGACGATATGCTGGCGTCTGGTGTCGATGTCGTAGTCATCTGCACGCCGCATCCTTTGCATCGCGCCGGTGCCATCGCCGCCGCCGCGGCAAAGGTACACACGCTGGTGGAAAAACCACTTGCTTCGAGCGTTGCCGACTGCGACGCCATGATTGCCGCAGCGCACAGTAATGGCGTTCAACTGGGAGTGGTAAGTCAGCGCCGCTACTTCGCGCCGGTGCTGCGGATGAAGGCCGCCATCGATTCCGGAAAGATTGGAACACCCATTCTGGGCACGGTGTCGATGTTCAGTTGGAGGGACGAAGCCTACTACCGATCCGACCCCTGGCGCGGGAAGTGGGATACCGAGGGCGGCGGAGTGTTGATCAACCAGTCGCCGCATCACCTGGATATTCTGCAGTGGCTGATGGGGCCGATCGAGGAGATTACTGGCCGGTGGGCGAACCTGAATCATCCTTACATCGAGGTTGAAGACACAGCGCTCGGCATCATTCGCTTTCGGAGCGGCGCCTTGGCATCGATTACTGTGAGTGTCAGCCAGCGGCCTGGAATCTATACGAAGATCCACGTCCATGGGTCGAACGGCGCCTCGGTCGGTGCCGAGACCGATAGCGGCGCCACTTTTATCGCCGGCATGTCCAATGTCGCCGATTTGCCGTTTAACGACATTTGGACCATTCCGGGCGAGGAGCATCTGCTGGATCATTTCCGCCGGGAGGATGCCGGGGCATTCAGCGGCGTAGACCCCACTGCGCACTTCCATCGCCTTCAGGTTGAGGACTTTCTGCAATCCGTCCTGGCTGGCCGTCCGCCGGCCGTCACGGGCACGGAGGGACGCAAGGTCGTTCAAATGATTGAGTCCATTTATCGTTCTGGACGAGAAGCCAAACCGGTCGTGATCTAACAGGTTTTCCAATTCACTGAAACTTCTTTAAGAAACAATCAGGCCATGGGAGGCCATTGTTATACTGGCCTTGTGCACTGTTACAAATCTGTTACAGTGGCCGCTTCTCTCGTGTTTCTGGCAGCATGCCAGCACGCGACACTGGCCACAACCTCCACCGCTTCGACTCCCCCCACGGCGACAGTGGCCAAGGCGGAACGTTTAGATTTCGTGAATGAAATCGAGATAGTGGGGGCATTCCGGCCCTATCAGGAGGTCGAGGTTCATGCGAAGATAGCTGGCTATCTTCGTGAAATTAAAGTAGATGTAGGTGACAGGGTAAACAGTGGTCAGGTATTGGCAACGCTCGACGTGCCGGAGCTCGATCAGGAAATTGTTCAGGCCAATGCCTTGGCCAAGAGGGTCGCGCTCGACGTAGGACGCTCGAAGAGCGATTTGGAACGCGCCGAGGCGATGTATGAGCTTCGAAAAATATCGTACGAGCGATTGAAGTCGGTATCGGATCAACGTCCGAAACTAGTGGCGCGGCAGGAACTCGATAACGCCAGTGCGCAGTTCAACGAGGCGCGAGCGCAGGTTTCGGCAGCCCGAGCCACCTTGGCGTCGGCAGAGCAGCGGATCGAAGTTGCGCGCGCCGCGGTGACGCGCGCCAACACCATGAAGGCATATCTCACGATTACCGCGCCATTTTCCGGCGTCGTGACCAGGCGTTATTCCGATACGGGCGCCATGGTGCAACAGGGCACCGCCTCGCAAACACAGGCACGGCCTATAGTGCGAGTGACACAAGTGGATCGTTTGCGTTTGACGATACCCGTGCCGGAAGGCGCAATTCCTTCCTTAAAAACCGGACAGACTGTACGGATTCGGCCGAGCGCGTTCGACCGGCAGTTAACAGGCCGGGTGTCTCGATTCTTCGGTAGCGTGGACGAAGCCACGCGAACGATGTCGACGGAGATCGACGTGCCCAATCCCGGATATCAGCTGAAGCCGGGCATGTTCGCCTCAGTGCTATTGCCGCTCGATCGTCATGATGACGTCGTGGCGGTTCCCGTACAGGCAATCCATCGCCAGGGCGGCTCAACGATCGCATATGTACTGACAGAGCAGAACAAGGTCGAGGAGCGCACTGTTACGACCGGGATGGAAAGGGCGGATCACGTCGAAATCCTGTCCGGCATAGCGGAGGGCGATACGGTGGTAACCGCGACAGGCTTTCCTATTAAGGCTGGAATGAGCGTTGTCCCGAAGATACAAACCGCGTCCGGGGCAGCACAGTAGATGGCCGGTTTCGCAGTCCGTAATCCTTACTTCATCATCGTTCTTTGCTTGATCACAGTCGTGCTTGGCGTCGTAGCGGTGGTACGCATGCCGGTGGACCTGTTTCCGCCGATCGATATTCCGGTTGTCGTAGTCGCAACATTTTATAGCGGAATGCAGCCCGACCAGATTGAGTCGGCCATCACAAGCCGCTATGAGCGGTTCTTTACTCTTGCTTCGAACATCGACCATATTGAGTCCCGATCTCTGGCGGGGGTGTCGCTGATCAAGATATTTTTCCGGCCCGGCACGAACGCAGATTCGGCAGTCACCAACATCTCCAATCTTTCGTTCGCCAACCTGCGCCGGATGCCTCCCGGCACGCTTCCCCCGTTGGTGTTTAAGTTCGATGCTTCCGCCCTTCCGGTTTGCCTGGTGACGGTTAAGGGCGAGGGCCTCAATGAGACCCAGCTTCGCGATTTCACCTACTACAGCTTGCGAAATCAGATTGCCGGGGTTCCGGGTGCATCGGTTCCCCAGCCCTTCGGCGGGAAAACGCGCCAGATCATGGTGTACGTTGATCCGCTGAAGCTGGCTGCGTATCAGATGAGCCCGATGGACGTTGTACGGGCGGTAAACGATTCGAATGTCATCCTGCCTGCCGGTGAGCTCCGTCTCGGCACGCGCAACTACTCGCTGACGATGAACAATCAGGCCGACCTGATTGAGGATGTGAACTCCATCCCGGTGAAGGCTTCCAATGGCGCTACGGTGCAGGTGCGCAACATCGGACAAGCAAAGGATGCCCAGGCGATTCAATTCAACGTGGTCCGGGTGGATGGCCAGCGATCCGTCTATCTGCCCATCCTCAAGCAGGGCGGCGACTCAAATACGATCGCGGTGGTGGACGGCACAAATGCGGCCATCGAGCGGTTGACTGACGTGCCCGCCGGTGTCCAGACAAAGGTGTCGTTCGATCAGTCGGAGTTCGTGAAGAAAGCGATCCGTAATCTGATGCACGAAGGAGGAATCGGTCTTTTTCTTACGGCGGCGATGATCCTGATCTTTCTGGGAAACCTGCGCGCCACAACCGCGGTTCTGTTGTCCATCCCACTGTCGGCGCTAGGAACATTTATGGTTCTGTCGGGCGTTGGAGCATCGGTCAACACAATGGTGCTTGGCGGCCTGGCACTGGCTTTCTCGCGCCTGATCGACAATTCCGTCGTCGTTCTCGAGAACATCTACCGCTATATCGAAGCTGGCGACGATCCCGTCGAAGCATCGATCCGCGGAGGAAACGAGGTCGCCCTGCCGGTACTTGCGGCAACCCTGACGACGTCGGTTGTGTTTTTCCCTGTTGTGTTTCTGTTCGGCGTCAGCAAGTATTTGTTCACCGCTCTGGCCGTTTCTGTCGTCCTATCGCTGATGGCGTCCTATCTGGTGGCGATGACCGTCGTTCCTTTGTTCTGCTCGCGATTCCTCAAAGCTCACACAGAGGGTCATTCGGGCGGGAGATTCCATCTCTGGTTCAACAATAAGTTCGATAAAGCCATGAGCGGTTATTCCGCCGCCCTGATCATGGCATTGAAGCGGCCGAAGGTGACGATCGGCGCGTGCGCCGCGGTATTCGCCGCCAGCACCTTGCTGATCCCGGGTTTGCAGATGGCTTTTTTCCCCAGAACCGATTCCGGCCAGATTGTCATCAACCTCAAAGCACCACCCGGCACTCGTCTCGAAGAGACAGAGCGGTCGGTCGAGCGCCTGGAAACGCTTATCCGGGGCCTGATTCCACCGGAAGAGCTGTCCACGATCGTCGCCAACATCGGCGTCAACCAGGACTTTTCGGCCATGTATACCCCCAATTCGGCGCAGCACACCGCGTTCCTGCAGGTAAATCTGGCCGACGTCCACAAAACCTCGACGTTCGACTATATTGATCGCATTCGGAAAGCCTCCGCCGACGCCACGCCGGAGTTGACTACATTGTTTCTTTCCGGCGGACTTGTGGATTCGATTTTGAACCAGGGATTGCCGACCCCCATCGACCTGCAGGTCAGCGGTTCGAATCTGCTGGGCATTCACGCAATTGGACGCAATCTGGCGGAACGCATACGCCAGATCCCGGGCGTAAACGACGTCTATATTCCGCAAGAAGCCCGCGCCCCCGCGTTGCGCGTGGATGTCGACCGCACGCGCGCCGGACTGCTTGGCCTCAATCAGCGTGAGATCGCCACCAATGTGATCACCGCGCTGACATCGAATCAGATGATCGCGCCCAGCTTCTGGGTGGACAACCGCAGCGGCAACGACTATCTGCTTACCGTGCAAGTTCCGGAAGGAACGATTCGCGATCTGGCCGGATTAAAGAACCTTCCCCTGCGCGGCGCCAGCCAGCGAGAATCCGCGACGCTCGGCTCCATTGCGGATATGCAGATAGGTGAGACGCCGAATGACATTTCCCGCTATCAACTGCGCCGCGTTGTCGACATTCAAGTTGGATTGGATGGCGAGGACCTCGGTCGCGTTGCCGGCGAGGTAGACAAGATTGTCGCCGATACTCAGCTTCCAGCCGGAGTACGCGTGAACATGCGCGGGATGGTGGAAGCCATGCGCCAATCGTTTACCAGCTTCGGCTACGGCTTGCTTTTATCGATTGCACTGCTTTACCTGATCCTGGTGGCGCAGTTTCGCAGCTTTGTCGATCCCTTCCTGATTCTGTTGGCAGTGCCTCTGGGCCTAAGCGGAGTGCTGGCGACGTTGGTGATTACGGGTACTTCGCTGAACGTTATGTCCCTGATGGGAATCGTGATGCTGGTGGGCATTTCCGTATCGAACAGTATTCTCATCGTGGACCTCGCCCACCGTTACCGCGACCGGCGGGACATGGAGATCCTGACTGTTATCGAGCTGGCGGCGCGGACGCGCCTACGGCCCATTCTCATGACTTCATTGGCAACCATCATCGGTTTAATGCCTATGGCTCTCAAGCTGGGAGAAGGAAGCGAAAGCTACGCGCCGCTGGCTCGCGCCATCATCGGCGGCTTGACTGCATCGTTAATTTTCACCTTGTTTTTAGTGCCATGCGCCTACGCGCTGATTTACGGACCGAGGCACGCGGAATGAGAGCGTGCATCCTGTTGATCGTGCCACTGCTTGCGCCGGCAGCGGAACGCCTCACTCTTGAAGAGGCGCTGAGCAGAGCAGCCAAGAACAACCCTAGCGTGGACGCGGCTCGTCTGAGCGCGCTTGCCTCACACGAGGTCGTTACGCAAACGCGATCTGCTCTGTTTCCGAACGTCACGGCCCTCGCAAGCGGATTGCTGGCGCCTGCCAACACGCGCGCCATCCTCGGCACATTCCAAAACCCCACCATGCTCAGCCGTGTCGGGATCGGTTTTATGGTGAATCAGCTGGTTACCGATTTCGGACGCACGTCCAAGCTGACCGAGAGCTCCCGCTTTCGCGCCAGCGCCGAGGATCAATCGGCACGAGGGACGCGCGCACAAGTGGCCTTGCAGGTAAGTGCAGCCTATGTGGCGGCATTGCGGGCGCAGAGTATCCAGCGCGTGGCGACACAAACTGTCTCGACCCGCCAGGCGATTGTGGATCAGATCACGGCGCTCGCGGCAAGCAACCTGAAAAGCGATCTTGATGTCCAATTCGCCACGGTCAGCCTGACAGAAGCGAAATTGTTGGAAACGACTGCAAGGAACGATCGGGCGGCGGCGCTGGCTGACCTGGCCAATGCAATGGGCCTTCGTACGACAGTCGATTTCGAGCTGGTGGATGTACCGGCCGACGCCACCAGTCCGGACTTCGAAGCGATCATCGACGATGCAATCACCCGCAATCCCGAGGCATCTGTGCGACGGCATCTATTGAATGCTGCGCTCGCGCAGGCTTCGGCGGAGCAGCGCGCGTTTTATCCGAATCTCACGGCTAGCGCGACCGCCGGTGTAGTGCCGGTGAGGACTGAGCGTTTTCCACGCGACAACTACAGCGTGGCAGGATTTACATTAACGGTGCCGATCCTGAATGGGAAGCAGCTGGCCGCACGCCGCACAGAAACCGAACTCCGGGCGCGAGCGGCCAGAAAAGCTCTGACCGAGTCGGAAAACCGGGTGGCGCGCAACACTAGCGTGACCCTCATCGCGATCCGCACCGCCGCCGAACGGCTTGGTCTAGCCCGGGCAATGGTGGATGGCGCCACACAAGCAATGGATCTTGCCCAAGTGCGTTACGACCTTGGGTTAAGCTCCATCGTGGAACTTACACAGGCACAGCTTTCGCTTGTTTCCGCGGAAATCCAGGTCGCCTCGGCGCAGTACGACCTGGCGCTGCAGCACGCCATTCTGGACTTTCACATCGGCACGACGCCGTAGCGCCGGTTCTACGGCAAGGCGAAGGCGACGAACTTGCCGCTCGAATTACGTCCTCTTCCGCCGCCGGCGGGAATGACGACGTACTGCTTTCCTTTAAGCTCATACATCGCAGGCGTTGCCGTGCCGGCCGCCGGAAGTTCCGTCTCCCACAGCAGCTTGCCCGTCGTCTTGTCGAAGGCCCGAAATTTATTGTCATAGTGCGTGGCGCCAATAAAGAAAAGGCCGCCTTCGGTTACGATGCCGCCGCCGTGGTTCCAGGTGCCGGTGTCCTTAATTCCCTTCGCCGCCAATTCCGGATATTCACCCAGCGGAATCTTCCAGGCGTATTCGCCGGTATCGAGATTGATTGCCGACAGCGTACCCCAGGGTGGACTGTTTGCCGGATAACCTTCCGGATCGACAAACTGGTTATAGCCGTCGGTGGTGTACTTCAGCTCGTTCGCCTGCTTCGGACCTGCGGCCACCGTCACTTCGGCATCTTCCTTGTGTAATAGCAGCGCGGTCAGAGCAGCGATCGCCGGGTCGCCAAGCGAGGCAAACCCAGGCATCCGGCCGCTACCTTTACGAATCACGTCGGCAACTTGCGATTCGCTGAGTCGAGCCCCAAGATTGTCGAGTGCCGGATACTCGGGCGGCGACCCCTTCATGTCGGCGCGATGGCAACTGGCGCAGCGGCTGCGATAGACGCCCATTGTCCGATCGGTACGCCTCTTGGCGCTCGGTGGAATCAGCCGGAGGATCCATGCCATCTCATTGGCGTTCACATAGAACAGCCGGGTTTTGGGATCGAACGCGCTGCCGCCCCATTCCGCGCCGCCGCCAAAGCCAGGAAAAATCACGGTTCCTTTTAAGCTGGGAGGTGTAAATCGATCGCCATAGTCCAGTGTGCGAAGCTGTTCCAAAACCGCCTTGCGCGCGGCTTCAGTGCGGTGTGTGACCGTTTCTTCCGTAAACTTCTGCCGGACGAAGGGTTCCGGTTTTACAGGAAAGCGCTGGGTCTTCGATACCAACTCGCCGTCCACGGACGAAGCCGGAACTGCCCGCTCCTCGACCGGAAAAAGGCTCTCTCCCGTTTCCCGGTTAAGCACGAAGATGAATCCGTCTTTGCCGGCCTGCGCGACAGCGTCGATGATCTTGCCATCGCGCTTAACCTGTACCAGGAGGGGAGCCTGCGGGAAGTCAAGATCCCAGACGTCATGCTTGATTGTCTGGTAGTGCCATTTCCGCACGCCGGTGGAGGCATCGAGACAAAGAATCGTATTGGCAAATAAATTATCGCCGTGCCGATCCGGACCGTAAAAGTCAAAGGCCGCAGATCCGGTTGGAACGAAAACCAGGCCGCGTTTTTCATCAACGGTAAGTCCGGCCCAATTATTGGCACCGCCGGTAGTTCTCCAGGCGTCCTTCGGCCACGTGTTATAGCCAAACTCGCCCGGACGAGGAATCGTGTGGAACGACCATCGGAGCTCGCCCGTCCGCACATCGTAGGCGCGAATGTCGCCGGGGGTCGACGGTAAGGCTTCCGGCACCGAGCTGCCCAGAATAATCAAGTCGCGGTAGATTACACCGGGCGTGGTTACGCTGATCGTGACGCTGTCGGTGGGGCGGTCGAACGCCAATCGCATATCGACACGTCCGTCCTTTCCGAATGCCGGATCGAGCTTGCCCGTTTTGGTATCGATAGACAACAGTTCAGGTCCCAGCGGCAAGTAGAGCCGCTCCATCTTGCCGTCAGTCCAATAAGTCAGACCGCGATTTTTATGACTCGGCCGTTTGCCTTGCAGGCCGTCGTAACTCCAAATCTCTTTCCCCGTTGCGGCATCGAGAGCTACGACCCGAAGCTTCGATGTCGTGACATACATCACTCCATCGACAACGATGGGGTTGCATTGTATGTCGGATTTCTCGGTCGCGTCGCCGCTTTCGTAAGTCCACGCCACCTTCAGTTGACCCACGTTTTTCCGGTTGATCTGCTTCAGCGACGAGTAGTGAATGTTGCCGGGGCCGCCC
Source organism: uncultured Solibacteraceae bacterium (assembly GCA_964441675.1). Taxonomy (GTDB): domain Bacteria; phylum Acidobacteriota; class Terriglobia; order Bryobacterales; family Bryobacteraceae; genus JAPKYZ01. Next base: position 11,669 of record CAYTVP010000078.1, read on the forward strand.
CCGAATGCTTTCCAACCGCGGTACGGATCCGCGGCTGTCAATGAGGTACACACCAGGTACGGGATAAGCGCAAGAAGTGCCAATCGCATGGGGAATCGTTTAGTATATCCGGGTTCTCGGGGACACTTGCTTCGCCCGCTTGAAACGTGGGGTATCAACGCGTCCTCTGGCCGTTCAGCCACTGCACTTGACCCCAGAAAATGGGTATCTGGTTCCAATGCGAATGAATCGCATAGAGCCACGTAGTCAGGGCATCGTATCTACGCGATCGCACTCGCATGCGGCATCGAGCAATGATGGCTCCGAAGACAATACCGGCCGCAGCTACCGGGATGGCCGACTTCAGCAATAAGGAGGCGATGACCGCGGCCACTGCGACGAACTGATAGAGCGTTGCCTGAATCAGATTCCGCCGCGACTCTGCAAGCCATAATGGATCGTCCGATCTCCGAAGCCGCTCCGACACCTGTGCATAGGCATAGCCGGATCGTACGCCGCGCCGCCAGTATTGCCGCCAGTGTTTCATGTCGAGATCGTGGTGGGCCATCAATTCGTCCGCATGCCAAATGCTGTATCCGGCTTGCCGGATGCGCCAGCAAAGCTCCGGCTCTTCGCCCGCCACCAGGGATTCGTCGAACCCCCCTACTTTCTCGAGAACGCTTCTACGAAACAAAGCATTACCCCCGCAGAACGCGGTGTCACCTGATTGATGGGGCCAATCCAGCTCGAGCACCCGATTGAATATGGATTTCTCCGGATGCTTCTCCCGTATGTGCCCCGCCACGCAGGCGCACGTGGGGGAATCGAACATCGGAAGCTGATTTCTGACAAACCGGGGCTCAATCTCCGTATCGCCATCGAGAAACAGCACCAGTTCGCCCGACGCCGCACGCCACCCGATATTTCGGGCCTTAGCGGCGCTGAACGGCGGAGCGGTCTCGATAACGCGCGCCTGGAACGCTGCTGCTTTTTGCGGGCTTCCATCAGTGGAACCGGAGTCGGCATAAATCACTTCCATTGCTTCCGGACTGTAATCCATGGCCCGCACGCGGGCGAGACACCGCTCTAAGGCGTCGCCTTCATTGCGTCCGATCACCACTACCGAAAGAAAGGGAAGGCTCATCCTCGTATCCCTATGAGCGATCCGTCCGTTGCCATTGCGTTTCCGAACGCGATGAGGCAATCAGTGCAGGCAGAATCGTTATCTTCCAAAGGACATAGACCGGAATATAGAGCGCCGCCCGCAAGAAAGGCCATACGGAACCTCCCAATCGGGCGGCGGCAAGAACGTGTCCCATCACGATGGCCAGCGACAGCGCCCCATAGAACCGCAGCACCGGATGCGGGGCGATGGCCAGCGCCAGCGTAGCAGCCACGTGCATCGCCAGCGGCATGGTGAGCAGTTCGAATAAGGCGCCGGTACTCTGCCATTTTCCTCGGAGCGCATCGCCGGCAAGAATCGGCCACCACGCCCGTATCACCCCAAGCCGTCCGCCTTCCCATCGCGACCGCTGCGTTGTAGCGGCCGCCGTCGAAGCAGGCATATATCCGCGTACCTCCGTGCCGTCCACGAACTCAACCTGAAAGCCGTGCCG
>CAYTVP010000078.1:13273-14197 GCA_964441675.1 uncultured Solibacteraceae bacterium
GTAGATGATATTCCAGATCCTCGACGATGGAGAACGCCCGGTAGGGAACCGCCTTGAGCACTTCCGCGGTTAGCGCGAAACCATTGCCGAACAATCCCGTGGAAAGGCCAAGCTTGCGGCGACCCAGCGGCCGGAGCACGTTGAACGCCAGAAAAGCCAGCTCCATAAGCCTCGTCCGCGGGGATCCGCCGGCATCATCCACCAGATACCGCGTTTGCACTGCTTGAGCGCCCCGCGCCAACGTATCGGCGATCGACTGTAGAAAATTCTCCAACACCCGGGAATCCCCATCGACCACAGCGACGGCATCGTAGCCTCTGCTAAGAGCGACCTCAAACCCGAAGTCGAGAGCGTATCCTTTACCCCGCAGTTGTGCGTCGTTCCGAATCAGGGTTTCGGCGCCGGCGCGAGCGGCCACATCCGCCGTGCGGTCTGTGCAATTGTCGGCTACCACAAGAATGCCGGAGCCCGGAACGCGCTCGATTGCGGCCAGCAGAGAATCGACACAGGCGGCGATCATCTTCTCTTCGTTATGCGCTGGAACGATGACACAGATTCGCGGAATCCGTCCGGCTGCGCGCCTTGACCGTTTCGGCAGCAGCGCGGCTGCGCTCACCAATGCGAGGTTGATCACGCCGGGCAGGATCGACACGGCAGCTATCAGCGCAACGGCTAGCCAAAGATAAGTAAACGTTTCAGAGATCATGGCGGGCTTCAGAGTCTTACCAGGGCGCCTTCGGCGACACCCGTCCTCCCTTGGTATCGCGCCAGGCCGACCATAGGCTGGCAATCTTTGCGCGGCTGTCTCGCGACTTTTTCGGAGAGCCGGCTAGCCAATTTCGCAGCGCGCGTAGGGCGTGCCACCCGCACTCAAGCGCCAGCAGCCCGAGAGCTTTGCTTCCGTGATGCCTCCGGTAGTACAGG
>CAYTVP010000079.1:0-6296 GCA_964441675.1 uncultured Solibacteraceae bacterium
CATTCAGTTCGCATATGATTACCTCGGTTATGAGGTTCTGATCGGCTTGGCGCCAGGTCTGCCAGGCGAAGGATCCAATCAGTTAAAGCGGAGGAATTCGACTATGTTTCGACACTTACGCGCTCTGCCGGTAATATTCGCCTTTGCGTTGGCGACCGCCAGTGCAGCAATTGTTTATGAAGCGCCCCTGGGCCTAACCGGAAGCCAGGAAGTTCCGCCTCGGGATACTCCGGGTTTTGGAACCGGTCACGCGATTTACGATCCGACGACGTTGACTCTTTCGGTCAGTCTCACATGGCAGGATCTAACGGTGCCTGGGGTGGCATCTCACATCCACTGCTGCTCCGGACCAGGCGCCAATAGTACGGTGGCAATCGACTTCAAGACCTTCCCGTCAGCGACATCAGGCTCGTTTACCGAAACCTTCGATCTCACCGATACTAATTCCTATGGAACCGGGTTTTTAGGGGGATTCGGCGGCGATGTGGACGCGGCCCGCGCGGCCTTCTTGACCGGAATCAATGCCAATATGGCTTACTTCAACATCCATACGGCAACCTACCCTGGCGGAGAAATCCGCGGCGATATCGTCGTGGTGCCCGAGCCCGGCTCTCTCGTTCTTTTGGCTGCGGGCGCCGGGGCGCTTCTCCTGCGCCGCAGGCTGGTATCCCGGTAACAGTCGGAACTGAATCCCCGGGGCGCGCTCAGCGGTGCGTCACGGGGATTTCGACAAAGAATAGCTCCTGCGCTGTCGGGGCATCCCGCAATCCCGAAACAATAATTGTTGCCCCTCCGTGATATTCCGTCTGGAAATACACAAACCCCCAAGCCGACTCTCCCGGCGCGATCATCTTTGCCGCAAAGGCCCGCTCATCGATGACGGTATCGGATAAGGGATTCTTTTTCGATCGCGGTGGAATCGGGACAGGTAGCGGCTGGTTGATCCTGGGCTTCGTCGGACCGCTGCCGGCATATCGGACTTCCTGCGACGGCGTAGCCTCTATCTCGTTCTCTCCGCGTGCTTTATACCGGACTATCAAGCCCCGTGCATCGATAGCGTCTTTGCGGTTATTCTCGATCACAACCAGCACCGGCAGCACTCCGTACCGGGGCGGATGCAGCTTTTTGAAAACAAGCTTTGTTTCTTCTTCGGTATCGAACGGCTCAATGGCAATCGTCATCTGATCGAACGTCGACTTGGCTCCGTATTCTTCCGCCGGGCGCGGACGGAACGGCGCATTCTGATCCGCCGCCATCGCCGTAGCGGCTATACTCAAAAGCGCAATTATCCCCTTGCCTCGCAGCCTGGTCTTTTTCCTGTACCGCACGCTACTAACCTTCGGGTTTCCGTTTTTACTCATTTATATTCTCCTTCGAACCCTCAAGGATTCCCGCTACGCGGCCCACCTCCGAGAACGATTCGGAGCGGTACCCTTTCGCTCGACGGTGCCGGGAGGGATCTGGTTGCATGCGGTCTCGGTCGGCGAGGTTCTTTCGGTACCAGCTCTGATCCGTGCGCTGAAGACGAAATTTCCCGGGAGGCCGTTCTATGTCTCCTGTTCGACGATTGCGGGACGGGCATTGGCGGATCAGCGCTTGAGCGACTTGACTGCAGGGATCTTCTACGTCCCGTTTGATTATCCCTGGATGATCCGTCGAGTGCTGCGGCGTGTCCGCCCGGCTTGCCTGATTGTTCTTGAAACAGAGATTTGGCCGAATCTCTGGCGGGAGGTGCGGCGCTTCGGAGCCTCCTTGTATGTCGCGAATGGCCGGATCTCCGATCGTACCTGGCCTAGATACCGGCGTTTACGCCGCTTCTTCCAGGCCGTCCTGACGATTCCGAATCGGATTCTCACGCAAAGCGACGAGGACACGCGGCGTTATCGGGCTCTCGGAGCAGTGAACGCCGCGACGGGCGGAAATCTGAAGTACGACATCCTGCCGCCAAAGGAGGTTCCCGCTGATATCGCGGACTGGGCCGGCAATGCCCCGCTGTTCATCGCAGCCAGTACCATGCCTCCGGATGAAGACCAGCAGGTGATCGACGCCTTCGCGCGGCTGCCTCCGGCGACGCGCATGATCCTTGCGCCGCGAAAACCAGAGCGCTTTGACGAAACTGCGCAGCGTCTCGAAGCGGCCGGCGTCGACTTTGTGCGGCGGTCGGCACTCAACCGCCCGGCGCGCGTGTTGCTGCTGGATTCGATGGGGGAGCTTTCCAGCTTGTTCGCCTTGCCGTCGGTCGTTTTTATCGGTGGCTCGCTGGTTGCCTGGGGCGGCCACAATCTTCTCGAGCCGGCTGTCTTCGGCCGGCCGATCGTCTGCGGTCCCCACATGCAGAACTTCCAGGCAATGTTTGCGGATTTTCAAGCTGCCGGGGCGGTCCGGGTGGTGAGGAATTCGACCGAGCTTGCGGATGCGGTCGAGGACCTGCTGGCCGACCCCGGCCTTCTTGGTGTTCACGCGCACGAGCAGGCGGAGCTGAAGCGCGGTGCCACCCTTCGCGTTGCGGAGACCATTTCGATGGGTGCGCCGCTTACACACAAGCCATTTCGCTGGTTCTGGCAAATTCTTTCGGGTTTCTGGACGCTCGGAGTCCGGCTCGATCGTGCGTTCACGACACGGCGGCGGCTTGCGCGGCCTGTAGTGAGCGTGGGTGGATTGGCGATGGGCGGGTCAGGAAAGACTCCGGTAGTTCTGTGGCTGGCCGGGGAGTTGAGCCGCCGCGGTATTCGCGCCGGTATTCTGACGCGAGGCTACCGCCGGGAGGACAAGTCCCCGGCCGTGTTTTCTCCGGGCGAGGCGGCTCCCCTGGCCCTGACCGGCGATGAAGCGCAGTTATTTCTCCGGGCTGGCACGGCCCACGTCGGGGTCGGTGCGGACCGGTATCTGACGGGCCGCATGCTCGAGAAGGACGTGGATGTATTTCTCCTCGATGACGGCTTTCAGCACTGGGCCCTCGATCGCGATCTCGATCTGGTTGTCCTCGATCCGCTCGATCCGTATGCCGGAGGCGGTGTCTTCCCGGCCGGATGGCTTCGCGAAGATTTTTCGGCCCTCAGCCGGGCCGACTATGTCATCGAACCGGAGAAGATCGTTGAGAATCCGCCCCCTCCGGGGAGGTATTCGGCATTTTGCGGCATTGGAAATCCGAAGTCGTTCCGGCGAACTCTTGACGAGTTGGGAGTCGGGATTCTCGAGTGGCGCGAATTTCCGGATCACCATTCTTATTCGCTTCAGGATTTCGAAGGTCTTCCGCCGCCGCTCCTCACAACTGAGAAGGACGCTGTCAATTTACCGGCGGGGGCTCCGGATGTTTACGTTGTCAAGATCCGGGTTGAAGTGGAGAATGGGCAGGTTATTTTGGAGCGAATATGCTCTTTGATCCAAAAAGGTTAGAGGTTTTTTAAGGAAGCGCGGAAGCGGCGTGCTGTTATACTAATCGGTTAATGCTGCAGGGGACGAACGGCCAAAAGTCTGCGCAAAAAAAGATCGTTGTATTGAGTCCCCGCGGCTTCTGCGCAGGGGTTGTGCGGGCGATCGATATTGTCCGGCTCGCGCTGGGGATGTATGGCGCGCCGATTTATGTTCGCAAAGAGATTGTGCACAACCGTCATGTCGTTGACGAGTTGCGGGGCGCCGGCGCGGTTTTCATCGACGAGCTGAGCGAAGTGCCCGCCGGAGCACGGGTGATTTTCTCGGCCCATGGCGTCTCCCCCGCAGTGCGCCAGGAGGCTCGCGATCGTGGCTTGGCGGCGATTGATGCCACTTGTCCGCTGGTCACAAAGGTACACCTCGAGGCCGTCAAGTTCGCCAGGCAGGGGTATTCGCTGGTCCTGATCGGCCATAAGGATCACGATGAAGTGATCGGAACAATGGGCGAGGTTCCCGATGCCATGGTGCTGGTGGAAACAGTCGAGGATGTGGATCGCCTGGAACTCCAAGATCCCGAGCGCGTCGCCTACCTGACTCAGACCACTCTCAGTTTGGATGAAACTCGCGACATCGTGGCGCGTCTCAAAGAGAGATTTCCAAAGATCGTGGGCCCTCACTCACAGGATATTTGCTACGCCACAGAAAACCGCCAAATCGCGGTAAAGGCCGTTGCGCCAATGTGCCAATTGCTTTTGGTGGTCGGCAGCCAGAACAGTTCCAACTCCCGGCGGCTGGTGGAGGTTTGCCAGAACATCGGAGTTCCCGCCTACCTTGTCGATGACGAGAGCCAGGTGCGGCAGGAATGGTTGGAGGGCGTCTCGTCGGTTGCGGTTACTGCTGGCGCGTCGGCGCCGGAGATCTTGGTCCAGCGGTTGATTAGCTCGTTGCAGACTCACGGTTTCGATCAGGTGGAGCAAGTAGAAATCAAAGAGGAGGACGTGAGGTTTTCCTTGCCGGCGGAATTGGCGTCGGCTGCCCGGTTCATCCAGATTGGCGGATCCGGGGCCTCTGCCGTACCATCCGGCACACAATGATGAGCACAGGGCTTCAACTGACCGACGCTGTTAGCGGCGCCGCGGCGAAATCTCTGCATTCCGCTGTTGGCTGGCTGATGTCTGTTCAACACGAGCGCGGATATTGGTGGGCGGATCTGACGGCCGACACCACGCTTGAGAGCGATTACATCCTCCTGGAACTCTGGCGGCATCCGCCGGTCAACGGTATATGGAATCCGCCCTCGCGCGCTCGCATCGACGCCGCCGTCCGTTCCATTCTCGAGCGCCAGTTGCCGGATGGCGGCTTCAATATTTATGCCAGCGGTCCCAGCGAGATCAGTGCCTGCGTTAAAGCATACTTTGCTTTGAAGCTCAGCGGCGTCCCGGTGGACTCGCCTGTGATGACCCGCCTGCGGGAGCGGATCCATGCCCTTGGTGGGATCCAGAAGGCCAATAGCTATACAAAGCTGAATCTGAGTCTCTTTGGTCTCTATCCGCGTGAACATGTGCCCAGTGTGCCGCCGGAATTGATGCTGGCGGGGAATGTCATCTACGAGATGAGTTCCTGGACGCGGGCGATCGTGATCCCCCTATCTATCGTCCAGGCGTACGTGTTTGCCGGAGAACCGCGGCCCGTTCCGAAAGGGTTCGATCTCAAAGAGATCTTCCAGCCGGGCGTCGCGACCGGGTTTGTTCCCGCCGGGCGTTTCTTGTCCGGCAAAAACCTGTTTCACAAAATCGACGCCGGGTTCAAGCTGTGGGAGCGTTTCGGATCGAAAGCGATCCGCCGCCGGGCAATCCGTAAGGCCGAAGAATGGATGATCGAGCGTTTCGAGCATTCCGATGGGCTCGGCGCCATTTACCCGCCGATGATGTACGCCATCATGGCGCTGGATGTTTTGGGCTATTCAAAGGATCATCCGGCCGTGATCGAGGCGATCCGGCAATTCGATAATCTCATGGTCGAAGACGGTGACCGGTTCTATTTTCAACCGTGTTTTTCGCCGGTCTGGGATACCGCCATTGCGGGTTACGCTGTCGGCGAATCGCGTCTTGCTCCGTCGGATGCCATGCGCCGCTGCGGAGATTGGCTGCTGACCAAGGAATGCCGCCGGCGCGGCGATTGGACCGTTAAGCGCCCCAATCTTGAGCCCTCGGGCTGGTATTTCGAATTTGCTAACGAGTTCTACCCCGATATTGACGACACGGCGATGGTCCTGCTCGCCCTGGAGCAGACCGGCGCCTCGGATCCGGCCGCCCTGGAGGCGTGCCGGGAACGCGCTGTCCGCTGGCTTCTCGGTATGCAGTCCTCCGATGGGGGATGGGCGGCGTTCGATGTCGACAACAACTGGGAGTTTCTGAGCGACGTTCCATTTGCCGACCACAACGCGATGCTTGATCCCACCTGTCCCGATATTACTGGCCGGGTGATGGAGGCGCTTTGCCGCTGCGGAGTTCCGGCAACCGATCCGGCAATCCGGCGCGGCGTCGATTATCTTCTGCGCACGCAGGAACAGGATGGCAGCTGGTATGGCCGGTGGGGCGTCAACTACGTCTACGGAACATTCCTCGCTTTGCGCGGTCTACGCGCGGCGGGCGTCAGCGACCGCGAAGCTCCTGTTCTTCGCGCCGGCGAGTGGCTCCGTTCGATTCAGAATGCCGACGGTGGTTGGGGTGAGAGCTGCGCCGGGTACGACCAGGAATCATTTGTCGCGGCGCCGTCCACTCCTTCGCAGACCGCCTGGGCGGTTCTCGGTTTGTTAGCGGGCGGCGACGATACCTCGTCCAGCGTCACGCGCGGCGTGGCGTACCTCTCCGAGTCACAGACCTCTGCCGGCAACTGGCGGGAGAATCTGGCGACTGGAACTG
>CAYTVP010000079.1:6306-14119 GCA_964441675.1 uncultured Solibacteraceae bacterium
TTTTACCTGAATTACCATCTCTATCGGAACTCCTTCCCAGTGCTGGCCTTGAGCGAGTATTTGAAACGCCGGCCGCCTGCTGATTGAAAACATGCGCTTTCCCCTTTCCATGACCGCCACCATGGCGGGCTACATTGCCAAAAATAAGCTGCGGCCCCGGCCCGAATGGCAGCGGACGGTTAAAGTGGAGGAGGATAGCTCCAATCCGTTTCGCATCATTCACGCCCGAATATCCGACGGCACCTCCCCGGCCGCCCAGCACCCGCTGATCAACAAGCGGTTTCCTCTGGTCCTTCAACTCGAGCCATTGCACGCCTGCAATCTCACCTGCACCGGGTGCGGCCGCATTCGAGAATACGAGTCCACCATTACCGATACCCTGCCGCTTGAGAAGTGTGTTGCCGTTTCGGACGAGTGCGGGGCGCCGATCGTTGCGATCTGTGGCGGCGAGCCTTTTCTTTATCCGCAGATCGGTAAGCTGTCGCAGGCGCTGCTCGACCGGGGCCGGCAGGTAATCTTGTGCACCAACGGGATGTTCATTCGGAAGAAGCTGGCTCAATTCCGCCCGCATGACTGGTTCTTTTTCAACGTTCACCTGGACGGAATGGAGAAAAACCACGACATCGCGGTGGAGCGTCAGGGGGTCTTCAAGGCGGCAATTGACGGTATTAAAGCCGCCAAGGAGGCCGGATTCAAGGTGATGACCAACACCACCGTCTACACCGAGACCGACATGAATGAGATCGACGAGCTGTTCGCCTATCTCAAGCCCCTGGGCGTAGACGGTCATGCGATTTCGCCGGCGTATGGCTATGCTGCTGTGAACGATCGGGAGATCTTCCTGACCCGCGATGCCATCATCGAAAAGTTCCGCGATATCGGCAAGTTCCTGAAGAAATATCCGATTTCAAACTCGCCGCTTTATCTCGAATTTCTCGCCGGAAAACGCGATTATCCCTGCACCGCCTGGGGCAATCCTACGTATAACGTCAAAGGCTGGAAGGGTCCGTGCTATCTGATGACGGACGGCCATTACGATACCTTCGAGGAACTGATGACGAAGACACAGTGGGATCACTACGGCCATGGCAACGACCCGCGGTGCGAACATTGCATGGTCCATTGCGGTTACGAGCCCTCGGCCGCCTACGGCGTCAACTCGCAGCCAGGCGACATGCTCAAGCTGATGACATGGATGTTCCGCTCGTAGACCCGCTTCGCTGCGGGGATTGCGTGTGACAGGCGATGGCCTGTGAAGCCGGTACTGGTGACTGGCGCCACAGGTTTTATCGGGTGGCACGTGGCGAAGCTTCTAGGAGAACGCGGCATGCCGGTGCGGGCGCTGGTCCGTATCAAGCCCGTGCCGGAATTGGACGTCGAATGCGTCCCCGGCGATCTGAGAGATCCGAGGTCGCTCGCCGATGCTGTCCAAGGCTGCGAAGCCGTCATGCATGTTGCGGCGGATTACCGTCTGTGGGCATCCGATCCACAGGAAATTTATCGCAGCAACGTAGAGGGTACTTGCAACCTCCTGCGTGCGGCGGGCGAGGCCGGGGTGTCTCGTGTCGTCTATACCTCGACAGTGGGGTGCATCGGCGTCAGCGGTCCAGGCGCGGGAACAGAATCCGCATTTCCGCCCGAGGACGCGATGGAAGGGCCTTACAAGCATTCCAAGTATCTTGCCGAGCGGAAAGCGCTCGATTTTGCCGCCGAAGGGCTTCCCGTTGTGATAGTTAACCCGACAGCTCCGGTTGGTGACCACGATTTCCGGCCCACTCCGACGGGCAAGATTGTCACCGATTATCTTCAAGGAAAGATGCCCGCCTTCGTCGATACCGGACTCAACCTGGTGGATGTGCGCGACGCGGCGCTCGGCCACATTCTTGCGCTCGAGCACGGAAGGGTTGGGGAAAGGTATATTCTCGGAGCTGAGAACCTTACGCTCGAAGGGATCTTTAGACGTCTGGAAAGTATCAGCGGACGCCCCGCTCCGAAGACAAAAATTCCGTATTGGGTGGCGTTTGCCGCCGGCGCGGTATCAACCGCTGCCGCGCGGTTCACTCGCCGCGAACCCAGGGTGCCTCTCGACGCAGTTCGAATGTCTCGCAAAAAGATGTGGGTTTCCCATCAGAAAGCCGCCGATGAGCTGGGCTATCGTCCTGGAAGCGTCGATAATGCTCTTCGCCGTGCTGTTGATTGGTTTCGAGCGAACGGTGGCGCGTAGGTGACAATCGGCGTCGTCGCGGCGGAATCGTTTGAACTCTCCGGTTTGGTCCGGCGTCTGGAGAATCGCCGCCAGATCGGGCTGCCATTACGCTACACCTGCGTGGGACAATGGCGAGGATACGAATTCATTTGCTGCGCCGATGGTCCGGGACAACGTTTGGCGGAGCGGGCTGCCAGCCTGCTGACGGATGCGTTCCCGGTGCAGGGGATTTGGAGTGTCGGACTCTGCGGCGCGCTGGAAGACAAGCTGCAAGCGGGGGATGTCGTTACAGGACGCGAGGTGGTAGACGCTGCTTCAGGCGACCGGTTCCGGGCGGAAGGCTGGGTGCATTCGGTGCGGCCGAACGGCTCTGACGCGGTTGATGCGGTCACCATCGTCTCGCAGGATCGTGTCGCGCAAACCGCGGAGGAGAAGCGCCGTCTTCGAGACCTGGGGTGTGTGGTCGACATGGAGAGCGCGGCTGTGGCGAGAGTTGCGATTCGGAAGGGCGTTCCTTTCGAGTGCATCAAAGTCGTATCCGACACGGCCGAGGAGAGTTTTACCATCGATCTGAACCGGGCGAGAGATCGTCAGGGAAGGTTTCGGCCAATGGCCGTTTTGCGGGAGGCGCTCCGCCATCCGCTAACAGGCATACCGGAAATTCGTTCGCTCTTCCGGCGTAGCCGGTTGGGGGCACAACGTTTAGGAGACTGGATTGACAACAGTCGAATTTGAAGGAATCGCCGCGCAGGTCCCTGTCGACATGCGCGCGGCTGTCTATCGCGGGCAGGGACAGGTCCAAGTGGAAGCAGTACCGACTCCAAACATCGGACCTGGCGAGGTTTTGATTCGTGTGGAAGCCTGTGGAATCTGCCATACGGACCTGAAAAAAGTGGAGTACGATCTGCTTTCTCCACCGCGAATCTACGGCCACGAGACGGCCGGAACGATCGCCGCGGTAGGCCCGGGCGTCACCAGATTCCAGCCCGGCGAACGGGTCATTGTCTTCCATCACATCCCCTGCTCCGATTGCTTCTATTGCGAGCGAAAGCTCTACGCGCAGTGTGAAACCTACAAAAAGGTTGGTGTTACCGCGGGATTTGAGCCGGCCGGCGGCGGATTTTCGCAGTTCGTTCGCGTGATGGACTGGATCGTCGATCGCGGCATCGAAAAGATTCCCGACGGCGTTTCGTTTGAGCAAGCCTGTTTTGTGGAACCGGTCAACACAATCGTCAAGGCTATGCATCAGATCAACCCGCGCCCCGGGGACACCGTCGCGATTTTGGGCCAGGGCCCCATTGGTCTAATTTTTACAATGCTCGCGAAGCGTATGAGCTGCCGTGTTCTGGCCACCGACACGATGGGCGAGCGTTTGAAGCTTGCTGTGGACTTTGGCGCCGATCTGACAGCCGATCCCTGCCACCAGGATGTCCCGGCTCTCGCGCGCAGGATGAGCAGCGGGCGCGGCGCGGATATAGTCATCCTGGCGGTTTCGGCTCCGGGATTGGTGGAGCAGGCCGTGCGCGCGTCCCGGCCGGGTGCGCAGATTCTTCTTTTTGCCCAGACTTCCGCTCAGGAAAGAATCGAACTAAGCGGCGCAGACATCTGCAAGGAAGAACGCTTATTATGTGGAAGCTACAGTGCTTCGGTGGATTTGCAGGCAGAATCAGCCAATCTGGTGTTCAGGCATGCAATTCCGGTGGAACGCCTCGTCTCTCACCGTTTTCCACTGGATCGCATTCGCGAAGGCTTTGACATGGCGTTGCATCCCCGGCCGGAATCATTGAAAATTGTAATACAGCCTCAAAGGGGCCTGTAGTGGATATCTCTATAGCTAAGAACAAGATGCTTGCGGCCGTACTTTACGGAAAAGAGCATGTTGAGGTGGAGCCGGTCTCTGTGCCGGAGGCTGGCCCCGGTGATCTTCTCGTTCGAGTGAAGGCAGCGCTGACTTGTGGTACTGACGTCAAAGTCTTCCGGCGGGGATATCACGCTCGCATGATCATTCCTCCGGCGTTGTTCGGTCATGAACTGGCTGGAGACGTTGTTGCCGTTGGCGAAGGCGTTAAGCGTTTCAAGCCAGGACAGCGCATCATGGCCGCGAACTCCGCGCCTTGTGGCCGCTGCTTCTATTGCAAGAAGGACCTTGAGAACCTGTGCGAAGATCTGCTCTTCAACAACGGCGCTTATGCGGAATATATCCGCATCCCTTCCCGGATTGTCGAGCGGAATACGCTGGAGTTGCCGTCGCAGGTTTCCTATCAGGATGCCGCCTTGACGGAGCCCCTGGCATGCGTTCTGCGCGGTGCGGACGAGACCGGAATCAACGCGGGCGACAACGTCGTCATCATCGGTCTTGGGCCCATTGGGCTGATGTTTGTCAAAGTGGCGGCTCTCAAAGGCGCGCGGGTGATCGCGATTGGCCGCCGCCAAATGCAGCTCGACCGGGCCGCGGTGCTTGGCGCTCAGGTGCTTCTGACGGCCGACGATTCGTTGAATACGGTCACGGCGGTCCGCGACGTCACAAAAGATCACGGCGCCGATGTGGCGATTGAAGCAGTCGGTTCGCCGGTCACCTGGCAGGAGGCCGTTCAAATGGTCCGGCGCGGCGGCACTGTCAATTTCTTCGGTGGGTGTCCGAACGACACTACGGTGCCGATCGATACCGCGCATCTCCACTACTCGGAGATTACGCTCAAAGCCAGCTTCCACCACACGCCCCGCCACATTAAGGCGGCACTCGACATGATCGCGGCCGGGCACATTACCGCACGCCAGTTCGTGAACCGGGAAGAGCCGTTGTCCAAATTGCTTGACGTTTTCCGGCATCTCATGTCGCACAATGGCCACTTGAAAACGGCCATCATTCCGTAAGTGATCTTTCTCGAGCCGAAAGACTTCGTCCGCTCTCCCGAGCTGATGGAGCCGGTATGGCCTATTGCCGAAGCCGAACGTTATACGCGCTGGTTGGCGACTCATCATTACGAGAATTTTCCCGTCGTCAGCTTTCTGCTGCCCAAACGCCTTCACCAGGATTTTTATAATGTCTATGCATTCTGCCGCTGGGCAGATGATTTGGGCGATGAAATTGGTAACACCGCCGAGAGCTTAAAGTTGCTCTCGTGGTGGCGGAATGAGCTGAATGCGATGTATGCCGGCGAGACGCGCAATCCTGTCTTCCGCGCACTTGAGGAAACGGTGCGTAAGCATGAGTTGCCTCGAGAGCCGTTCGATAACCTGATCCGGGCCTTTGAGCAGGATCAGATCGTGACTCGCTACGAAACCTGGGAGGATCTTATCGGCTATTGCCGGTATTCGGCTAACCCGGTCGGACGGCTGCTGTTGATGTTGGGCGGGTATCGGGATGACGAGCGGTTTCGGATGTCCGATGCCACCTGCACTGGACTGCAGCTCGCGAATTTCTGGCAGGACGTTACAGTGGACTGGGAAAAAGACCGCGTTTATCTTCCACAGGATCTATTGGCCCGGTACGGGTCCTGCGATGACGACATTCGCAATAGGCGGTTGACACCCGGATTTTCGGGCGCCATGCGGGAAGCAGTTGATCGCGCCCGCCAGTTCTTCGAACAGGGGCTGCCGCTGGCCGGAACTCTCGATGCCCGCCTGGCTCTCGATATCGAATTGTTCAGCAGGGGCGGATTGCAGATCCTCGAAAAAATCGAGCGCCAGCGCTACGATGTATTGCGCGAGCGGCCGAGGATCACCAAAGTGGAAAAGGTATGGCTAATCGTCCGGGGTCTGTCGCGGTGGGCGCTCGCTCGCGCGGCTTGACCGTCGCGGAATCGTACGCGTACAGTCGCGAGGTCGCCCGGACGCGCGCGCGGAATTTCTACTACGCATTCCGCCTGTTGCCGCCGGCCAGGCGCGACGCCATCTGCGCAGTCTATGCATTCATGCGAAACTGCGACGATCTCAGCGATGAGCCGGGAGCAACTCGCGCCCCGCTTGAGCAATGGCGTGGCGAGCTTCGCGAGGCACTCGCCGGGGGCGATCCGCTCAGCCATCCGGTTTGGCCGGCCCTCGTCGACACCGCCCAACGCTTTCAGATTCCGCACCACATCTTCGAGGACATGATCGATGGCGTCGAAAGCGACCTGGAGCCGCGGCGCTTCGAGTCATTCGATGAGCTATATCGCTACTGCTATCAGGTTGCCTCGACTGCCGGACTGGCAACG
This sequence comes from uncultured Solibacteraceae bacterium, assembly GCA_964441675.1. Taxonomy (GTDB): domain Bacteria; phylum Acidobacteriota; class Terriglobia; order Bryobacterales; family Bryobacteraceae; genus JAPKYZ01. The sequence goes on from CAYTVP010000079.1 coordinate 12,709, forward strand.
ATCTATATCTTCGGTTTCGACAATGTCCAGGCACCGGCGCTTGCTGAGCGCTGCGGGGTTGCTTTTCAGCTGACCAACATTCTCCGCGACATCAGGGAGGATGCAGACCGCGGACGGTTGTATTTGCCCGAGGAGGATCTGCGCCGCTTCCATGTTTCTACGGTGGAAGACTCGCCCGCATTTCGGGAACTGCTGCGGTTTGAAGGTGGACGAGCCCGGCGCCTCTACGAAGAATCCACACCTCTCGTCGGCATGATCGAGCGCGCGAGCCGCCCGTCTATGCGGGCGCTGATTGATATTTACTCCGAGTTGCTGCATCGCATCGAGAAGTCCGGCTACGATGTTCTGGCGCGGCGGATCTCCGTACCGGCATGGCTGAAGTTATGGCTTATGTGGCGGGCGCGGTTCTGAGAAATAGACTGGAATTGGATGCTTACTCCCGATTCCCCGGAGGCGTTGGCGGCCATACTCGCCGACGCGAACTCCGCTCGCCGGTCCATTAGCCTGGGTGGTAATTTCACCAAGCCGTTTCCTGCCGGTGTTCCGCATGCGGCCGACATTACTGTCTCCACCAACCGCCTGAACCGAGTGAAGGTTTTTGAACCCAAGGATCTCACGATCAGCGTCGAAGCCGGCATGCGATGGGTTGACCTCGAAAGTCTCCTAGCACCGCACCGGATGATGATTCCGCTCGATCCTCCCTATGCCGATGCGACCGTCGGTGGTGTCGTTGCGTCAAACTCAAGTGGCCCGCGCCGCAGGCTCTTCGGCTCGGTGCGCGATTTGGTTATCGGCATGAGCTTCGCCACCCTCGAAGGGAGGATCGTTCAGTCGGGTGGCATGGTGGTGAAGAATGTGGCGGGGCTTGACATGGGCAAGCTGATGATCGGCAGCTTTGGGACACTCGCTGCCATTGCCAGCGTAAACTTCAAGCTGATTCCGCAGCCGGCAGCTACGCGAACGTTCCTGCTTCAAGCGCCCACCGCTCAGGAAGCAGCCGCCCGCCGCGACGCGATTCTTCGGAGCGTTCTGCAGCCGATGGCGGTAGATTTGCTCAATCCTCAAGCGGCCGAGCGCGTTGGCCTTGATGGCTGGTGTTTGTTGGTGGAAGCGGGAGGAAATGAGCGCGTCCTGGCACGTTACGAACGTGAGCTGCAGTCAGCGGAGACCATCGACGCTGCGATCTGGAGGAAGATACGCGAGTTCACTCCCGCCTTCCTTGCGGCACATCCGGAGGGATCGGTCTCCATACGGTCTCATACCCTCACCAGACTGGAATCCGAAATCGCCTCCTGGCCCGGTCCCGCCATAGCGCGGGCAGCCAACGGGGTGACCTACCTGTATAAGACCGGAGGCCCGCCGCCCGAGCTCTGGCCCGCCGCGACCCGCGACGATCCCTGGGCGCCGGTCT
>CAYTVP010000080.1:0-11252 GCA_964441675.1 uncultured Solibacteraceae bacterium
GCGCTGGGGCAGGGTTCTGCCCCAGCGCGCACCGCGATTCTCGACGAAGCCGGCGCCAAATGCGGCGAAGTGTTGTCGAGCGCGTACTCTCCGGCGTTGGGAAGCGTGGTCGGCCTGGCGATGATGCGCATCGATCAGCTTGGCCCCCAGGCCAAACCGATGAATATCGACGGCGCACTTGTCACCGTGCGCCAATCCTAAGCATTCTTTAATCCGGCCTTTTTACTACCAGCGCGGAATTCTTACTGCCGAAGGCAATGCAATTGCAAACGGCATGTTCAATCTGAAGCGGCCGCGCATCGTCCGGAATGTAGTCCAGATCGCACTCAGGATCCGGATCTTCTACGTTGATGGTTGGCGGAGCGAGCCCGTCGCGCATCGCCAGGAGCGTAGCCGCCAGGCCGGCCGCGCCGCAGGCACCCTGTGGATGCCCGATCAGGCTCTTGAGCGAGGACCCGGCCAACCGTCCGGCATGGGAGCGGAACGCCAGCCGGATCGCTCGCGTTTCGATGCGATCGTTCAGCTCGGTCGATGTGCCGTGATAGCTGATGTATTGAATCTCCTCGGCAGGAATGGCCGCCTCACGAAGCGCCAGCCCGATCGCGCGTGCCGGTTCTTCGCCGCACTCTTCCAGACGAACGCGGTGGTAGGCTTCGCAGGTGGATCCGTAGCCGGTCACTTCTCCATAAATAGTGGCGCCCCGCCGGCGTGCGGACTCACGTTCTTCCAGAACGAAGAACCATCCGCCTTCGGCCAGTACAAAGCCATCGCGATCGCGGGAGAACGGCCGGGATGCCCGCTCGGGTTCCCGATTCCAGCTTTGGGTGAGAATGCGCATCAGGATAAATCCCCGAAGGATCAGCGGTGCGATCGGCGCATCCGCGCCGCCGGCGAGGATCGTGTCGCACACGCCCATGCGAATCGACCGGAACGCATAGCCGATGGCATCGGTGGACGAGGCGCAGCCTGTGGAAATCACGTGGCTGAATCCGCGCAGTCCGAAGCGCATCGATACTTCGCTTGCAAGAGTGCCGATCGTCGATGTCGGAATTACATAGACGCTGCATTGCTTCGATTTGCCTTCGTAGTAGCGGCGGTATTGTTCCTCAGTAAATTCCTGACTGCCGCCGCCCGACCCAACCATCACTCCAATCTCGCGGCGCTCCTCAATGGGCATCCGGCTGGTGTCGAGTCCGGCGTCCATTAAAGCTTCTTCAGCTGCGGCGATGGCCAGGGGCGATACGCGGGAGACATGCTGCCGGTCTTTTGCAGCCACCCAGTCGAGCTCGTTGAACTCGCGGGGCAGTTGTCCGGCGATTGTGACCGCGTAACCGGTGGCGTCAAATGCCTGGATTTGCCGGACGCCGCTTTCTCCCAGCCGCGTGGCCCGCCAGAAAGCTTCCCGTCCTAAGCCGTTTGGGCTGAAGCAGCCGATTCCCGTGATTACGACCCGCCTTTGCATAATCGCCTTCGTCCACCGCGTAAGGTCGTTTCCGGCCCCTGTGAATGCCGCATGCTAGCATGAAAATCCATGGAGCAAGCGGCAGACACCGCTGCCGCCGGCCGTCTTACCCGTTTTGCAGTTCGCATACTGGCCGGCCTGCAACTCGGAATCTTCGCCGGATTATTGATTCTTACCTGGATCGTTTTCGGTGCGATGCTGGCAGGCGTGCCGGTGTGGCTCATTCCCAACAACCTGGCGTCATTTTTCTACGGGCCGCAATCCGTGCGCAGCGATTTCGGACTGTATACCTGCGCGGGAATGGCCCTTCTTCTGGTCGAATGCGCTGCGGCTGCGATGCCGTTGGCGTTGTGGGCGCCGCGTGTCCGCTGGCGAACGGCGCTCGCCGGTTCGCTCGTTTATTCCTTCGGCTTGATGTGGGCGGCCAATCGTCTGATTTGGCCCAGCGTGAGTCCACATCTTCCAGGAATGGTGCCCTCATTCATCGTTTGGATGGGATTTCTAATTCTAGCGTTCTGCCTCAGCTTTATTCCGTTCGAAGTGCGTGAGTTGGAACGAAAATTCCTGCTAGAATGACGATTTCGCTTCTTGGCAGCTGATCATCATCTTTGCTGTAACCGTGCTGGGGACACTCGCGTCGGTTAGAGGCGAACTCAGGAAAGGAATTTGTTGCGAATGCAGTATTGCAGGCAGAGCTGCCTGTTTGCCTTATTGGTTTGCCTCTGCTTGCTCACGACGATTCTTTCGGCGCAGCAGCCCGCGCCTGCAAAGCCGCAGCAGGAAGCGCCTCCGCAGTCCAACCCGCCAAAACAGCAGCCTGACCCCGAAAAACCGCAGCCCACTCCACCGAAGCAGCAAAATCCGTTCGAAACGATTCCAGTCGCTCCAGTCGAGCCGCCAAACACTCCGCAAGCCAAGCCGCCACAAACACCCGGCGCAAAGCCGCAGCTCGAAGCTCCGAAGCCGGTGGAGCCGCCGAAACCGGGCGAGCCACAGAACGTTATTGAGGCAATCGAGTTTCGCGGTTCGCGGCGTGTGCCGCAGGACACACTGCGTGCCTTGATTGTCACCAAGCGCGGTGATCCTTACAACGAGGAAATCTTGAACCGCGATTTCATGGCTCTCTGGAATACGACCCGTTTTGACGATATCCGGCTGGAGCGCGAGCAGGGAACGACAGGTTGGATTATTCGTTTTGTCGTGCAGGAGCGACGCGTTGTTCGTTCCATCAAGTACGACGGGATGAAATCCATCACGCTGTCTGAGATCCTGGATCGCTTTAAAGAGCGCAAAGTCGGCCTGCAGGTGGAATCGCAATACGATCCGAATAAGGTTCAGCGTGCGTCGAATGTCCTGAAGGAATATCTGGCGGAGCGCGGCCGGCAGTTCGCCTCCGTCACGCCTGAGCTAAGGCAAATTCCGCCCTCTTCGCTCGAAGTGAATTTCGTTGTGGTCGAGGGTCCAAAGGTCAAGGTCGGCGAGATCGACATTCAAGGCAATCGGGTCTTTAGCGACCGCTCGGTCATCCGTGCGATGAAGAATCTGCATCCGATCGGCATCCCCTACTCCATCGTTCTCGAGAACCTGTTTTCGAAGACTTTCGATTCCACCAAGCTTGAAGAAGATAAAGACCGGGTCCGCAATTTCTACCAGGAGCGCGGATACTTCACAGCGCGCGCGGTGGATCATAAGGTTGAGATCGTTGACGTCGGCGGCGGAAAATTCAAGATTCCGCTCTTCTATCCCAATAAGCCCGGAAAGCGAGCCAATATTGAGATTGCTTTAGAAGAAGGGCCCCAGTACAGACTCGGCAAAGTGAACTTTCAGGGCGTTAAGTTCTTCCGTACGCCGGAGTCGCTGTTCACCCCGGTGTTCGGCATGGCAGAAGGCGATGTATTTTCGACAGGCAAGCTTCGAAAAGGCATGGAGCAGCTCGGGAAGCTGTACGGAGAATTCGGCTTCCTCGATATGGTGCCGGAACCGAGCTTTGAGCCCGATCCAACGACCGGCGTAATCGATCTGAATTTTGCGATCGACGAAGGCAAGCAGTTTTTTGTCCGCCGCATCGATTTCCAGGGAAACACCACGACCCGCGATAAGGTCATCCGCCGCGAGTTACTGATCGACGAAGGCGACTTATTTAATCAGCGCCTTTGGGAGGTCAGCCTGCTGCGTCTGAATCAGCTTGGATACTTCGAAGTACTCAAGGAAGAAGAAGCTGCCAACATCACACGCGACGTCCGGAACAACACCGTCGATATTACGTTGAAGGTCAGGGAGCGCGGAAAGAACTCCGTGCAGCTATCGGGCGGCGTGTCCGGTATCGCAGGATCGTTTGTCTCGTTCGGTTACGCTACCAACAACTTCCTGGGACTTGGCGAAACCCTTTCGCTCGACGCGCAGATTGGCGATCGTATCCGATCGACCACGTTCAGCTTCACCGAGCCCTATCTTTTCGACAAACCGATCAGCGCGGGTTTTTCGATCTTTTACTCGCGGTTCAACTACGATCAGGCTCGCGAAGTGGGACTGTTCACCGGCCGCAACCTGACGCAGTACTTCCAGCAGTTGGGTGAGGGCTCGGCGTTGAACTACGTCACGAACGGTGCCGGATTCAGTGTCTATGCGTCAACACTCTTGCGCCGCAGCTTCGCTCGCGTCGGCATCACCTACAACTTCAACCAGTCGAGCCTGACGCCGATCTCTTCCTCCGCGCAGAATCTTTTCGGCTTTTACGACTACCAGAATTTTGATGGACCGAATCAGCTGAGTGGTATCCGTACCACGAGTATCATTCCCAATTTCAGCTACAACACGGTTGACCATCCCATCACACCCAGCCGCGGAAGGAGCGTCTACATTTCCACAACCTTTGCCTCCGGAGCTTTAGGCGGCAACGTGAACATGATCGAGCCGACCATCGATGCCAAGTACTTCCGGTCCGGCTTCCGGCGCGGCCATGTCATTGGTATGCACTTTTTGGGCCGGTTCGTAACCGGATATGGCGGGAAATCGGCTCCACCGTTTAATCGCTTTTACATGGGCGGAGAAAATGACATCCGCGGTTTCGACATCTGGCGGATCAGCCCGGTTGCTTTCGTGCCCAACGCCGTCAGTATCCCGGTGTTGAATGCCGATGGTTCCGAGCGCCTGCAGAAGGCTATCGACAACGATGGCAACGAGGTTCTAACGCCCATCACGCAAACCGTTCCGATTTATCAATACACGCAGATCGGCGGCGACACGCAGGGCGTCTACAACATCGAGTATCGAATTCCGATATTTGGACCTGTAACCCTTGCCGCGTTTTTTGACGTTGGAATCAACACCATTCTGATGAAGAGCCAGTTGAAGCTGAATGAGGATCGTTTGACCAGCCTGCAAAGCTCATTTCCCCAATCCAATTTTGCCAATGGCGTAACCCTGGCCAGCGACTCCATGAAGCCGCGTGCCTCTACCGGACTCGAACTGCAGATTATGATGCCGGTGGTGAATGCGCCGTTCCGGCTATACTACGCTTTCAATCCGTTACGAAATACCGTGCCCTATCAGCCCCCCGTGGTGGCTGATCGTTCCATGTTCCCGAATGAATTGACGTTCCAGAATTATGTCGCGCGCTATGGTGTACCCATCCCTCCCTTTGAGCGGGACAAGATGTTCCGGTTCACTATTAGCCGTACATTCTGATCTAACCATTCGCGGACGCGAAAACAAGCCTATACAATAGGAGTTCAAGAGGACGTGAGTTTGAAATTTTCTCTGGCCGCTACGGCCCTAGTTGCACTGCCTGCCCTCCTGATGGGCCAGGCAGCCACAAATACCAAAGTCGGCGTTATCAACATCCAACAGGCTGTCTATAGCACCAAGGACGGCCGCGCTGCCGTGGAACAGCTCCAAATGAAGTTTGAGCCCCGCAAACGCGAGCTCGACAAAAAGAACAGCGAGATTCAGCAGCTGCAGGATCAGTTCCGGAAGTCGCAGAACACTGCCAGCGAAGAGCAGCGGGCGAAGCTGGCTCGCGACATCGACCAGAAACAGCGGTCGCTGCAGCGGGATACCGAGGATGCGCAGGCGGAGTTTGACCAGGAACGGGAGCGCGCGCTGGGCGATCTGGGCGGACGCATCATGCAGGTGATCGACAAATACGCCCGCGACAATCAATACACTTTGATTCTCGATATTTCCAGCCAGCAGAGTCCTGTGCTTTACATGGCCAACGGCATCGACATCACGGCGGAAGTTGTGAAGCTTTACGACGCCAACGCCCCGGCTGCGCCCGCGGCGGGCGCCCCATCGGGAAGCGGTGCCACATCGACTACGCCGCCTGCTACCGCCGAGCCCAAGCCTACGGCGCCCAAGCCTGCGATCACTCCGGCGCCCAAACCGCCGGCGGCAAAGCCGTAAGATCTCACGCGATCAAAATCCCTGGGGCCGGATCCAGAAGCTTTCGCGCCAGCGCTGGCCGGGCGGAATGCTTTGCAGTTCCGGATACTGGCCCTTATGGTGCTGGTTGAACGCATCGGTGACTCCGGCCATCGGCTCAAAACAGACGACATCCCTTCCGGGCGGCGCATATACGACGGCTACCGGATATTTCGGACCGTAGAGCACGCTTAGCTTCTGTTTTCCATTGGTCACCCAGAACTCGGCTTGCCCTTTGCCGTTTCGCTCTAGCGACGTGTAGACGTCATCCTGCTGCGCGTCTTTCAGAGGGAACGGATCGGCCCAGTTCTTCGGCGTCCGCTTGCCGGTGGGTATGAGCTTATCCGACAGCTCGACATGTTCCTTCGCGGCGATGTGGATGGACCACGAGTTGCGCCCGCCGGGTATCTGAAACCAGGGGTGATATCCGATCGCCACAGGCATCGCCTCTTTGCCCTGATTCTCGATCTCTGTGATGACTTCCAGTTCGCCGCCGGAAAGGCGGTAGGTCATCGTGATCGCGTGCCCGAACGGAAATTGCTTCATCCAGGATGGATTCTCCGCGAAGGCCAGCCGGCTGGTGGTCCATGCCGCGTTTTCATCCGCCTTGGTTTCGACTGGCTTCCATTGGTCCGTGAAAATTGCAAGACCATGGATGGGGTTTCCGTTGCCGTCGAGGCGCAGATTGCCTACCTTCGGATCGAGCGTATGTTCGCGGCCGTTCACCCAATACTTGAGACCCTCTATGCGATTCGCCCAGGGTGCCAGAAACGGATTCCCACGCTGGCCCGGTTTCGCTTTCCATTCCGCGAGGCTGGATGAGGGAGACCAAAATACTTCCGTTCCGTTCACTCGCATCGAATAGGCGATGTTGCCGATTGACCTGGCGATGCGAACTTCCGTTCGCCGGGCATTGTCTTCGAGCAGGATCGTCTCGACTCCATCGATGACCGACGAAGCGGCAGTGTAGTTGGCAGCGTTCATGGATACGAGGGCCAGGGCCAAAGTCTCACAAATCACGCGCCCCAGCATAGCAGGCGGGACTTATTGCGAAGAAGGAGCGGCTCCCGGCGGCTGCAAACTCAATTCCGTCCATTCCTGGCAGCACCAGCATTTGCCCGGCGTGTACGTGCGAATGTAGCAGATGTCGCACCAATAGGTGACCATCAGGCGCTTTCCGTCCTGGTAGGCAAACAGACTGCGCGTGTGGATCGGATCGATCGCAAAGCTGTCCGAGCCGGAAAATTTTCCGCCGGCCTCAAAATCGAAATCTTTCAGGCGGGGGTCGCGCAGAACGCCCAGGGTGTCATCGTCTCCAGCCAGCGCGATACGGCGTCCGTCCGAAAACTCAAGAGCTGGAACTTGTCCTTCCGCCTGCCGGAGCTTTCCACGCGCGAAAGTCTTTGCGGCCTCCGCTGCCGATATTCGCAGCATCGCTGCCGGGATCAGAAGGAGCGAAAAAAGCGATCTCCGTTCCACACTTCTATCTTCGCCGAATTACGCTCGCCGTGCGCGAACCCATTTTCGGGAAGCTGCAGAGAAAAGCGCCGACAGACCCGACAAACAGCCAGATCGCCCCTTGAAATGCATCGGCATTCTCAAAGCGGTAGCTGGAAAGGAAAAACCATCGAAACATCGTGACCATCGCGCATGCCGCGTAGATCGTGAACAGCCACCGGAATCGTCCCAGGATCGCCAGGATGACGCAAACAATTCCGCCGAGTCCGATCCCGAGGAGAGCGCGTGTCAGCGGCTCACCGGTCATATCCGTCATTCCGCCGGTGTCGATGGTGTGTTTACCGCCCAAATACGTTACCACCGCGATCCCCAACAAAAATAAGGCCGTCAGGAAGTGGTATGCGTACGCATACGCGCGCATCATGGCGTGCAGGATTCGCATGTGAAACGGACATTGTAACAGCGGAGGCGAGCGCAATAGTAAGATATAGGTGAGGCTTTCGCGAAGTATATGACGGCGCCGGAACCATTTACCGTTCGAGAAGCGGGCATTCTGTGCGCGATTGTGGAAGCGTATATCGAAACCGGGGAACCGGTGGCGTCTCTTGCACTTGCGCGTCTCCAGCGGATGAATCTCAGCGCCGCCAGCATCCGGAACGTGATGTCCGAGCTGGCTGAAAAGGGTTTTTTGTCCCAGCCGCACGCATCGGCGGGACGATTGCCGACCGAAAAAGCGATTGAGACTTACGTCAAATCGATTGCGGTCAAGATCGTGAGCGCGGAGCTGGCGCAAATGCGCGCAGAGCTGCGGCGGTCCCAGACCGTGGAGGCTCGCGTGACGCGATCCTCGCAGATCCTCACGCAGTTGACAAGGAATGTCGGTATTGTCGCGGCCATCCCAACTAGCAACCGCTTTCTCAGCCACGTAGAGTTAGTCGCGATTCCTCCGAGTAGAATCCTGATGGTGGTGGTGACGAGCGATGGCCACGTCAGCAATCAAGTTGTTGAACTGAACGCTCAATTGGAAGACGGCCAGCTTATCGAGATTCGCAACTATCTGAATCTGCACTTCCACGGATGGCGGCTTCCGGAAGTTCGCGCAGAGCTGGAGCGGCGGCTTGCACAGGAGTCAGCGGCCTACGATTCGGTGTTGCGAGCATTACTGCAGTTGCAAATGCGCGGGCTTCTCGACCTGGCGCTCGATCCCGAGATCCATCTCGACGGAACGTCGAACCTGGTCGGCATCGACCTGCACATGACGCGGGAGGCCATGCGCGATCTGTTCCGGACCCTGGAGCAGAAAAAGAGGCTATTGGAACTGCTCGATCGTTTTCTGGAACAGGACTCGGAAACGCCGGGAGTGCAGATCGGTCTTGGCGAGATTCACCCATCCATGGGCAATCTTTCGCTTGTCGGCCTGACGGTGCGGCAGGAAAATGGTCTTTCGACCAAAGTCGCCGTCCTCGGGCCGCGGCGCATGGATTATGCGCGCGCCTTATCCGCGATTGTTCAGATGCAGCAGGCGCTGCGATCGCTACCGGCATAGGCCGGGCGACTCCGAAACTCAACAAGAAATAACGAATGACTATGCAGCATAAGGACGAAGCCGTCAGTGACGTTGCCAGGGAGCCGGATCAGGTAGATCTCAGCACTCCGGAACTCGGTGCCGACACCGCGGCGGATTTTGCGGCGCTGACCGCCGAACGCGACCGTTTAGCTAACGAGAAAGCCGAGATCCACGACCAGCTTCTGCGCCGCAGCGCGGAGTTCGAAAATTTCCGGCGCCGGTCGGAGCGGGAGCGCGCGGAGCTGATCGAATACGCCGCGATGGATGCCGTGAAGGCGATCCTGCCGATTCTCGACGATTTCGATCGGGCACTGAAAATGGAAACGACGGAAAAGGAATATGCGAAGGGTATGGAGCTGATCCATCAGCGTCTTACCGATCAGCTAAAGAAGCTCGGCCTGGAGCCGATTTCCGCTGTAGGTGAGAAATTTGATCCGAATCTGCACCATGCTATCGAAATGGTCCAGTCGGCCGGCAAGGAAGACCAGACCGTGTTGGGAGAGTTCCAGGCCGGGTACAAGTTCCGCGGCCGCCTCTTACGGCCGTCCATGGTGAAGGTAGCAGTCAGTCAATAGAATCCAGTGAACAAGCCGGATTATTACGAAGTTTTAGGCGTCGATCGAAACGCGGACGACAGCACGCTGAAGGCTGCCTACCGGCGGATCGCGATGAAGTTCCATCCCGACCGGAATCCGAACAACGCCGAGGCCGAGGAAAAGTTCAAGATCGCGGCCGAAGCGTATAGCGTTCTCAGCGACGCGCAGAAACGATCCGCCTACGACCGGTTCGGCCATTCCGGGCTGCAGGGCGGTAGCGGCGGTGGCAATGGCGGCTTCGATTCGACGGCCTTTGGCGACTTCCAGGACATCTTCGGCGATCTATTTGAAGGGTTCTTCGGAGGAACGGGGCGCGGACGAAATCGCGTTCGCCGCGGCCAGGATCTGCGCTACGACCTGGAGATCGAATTCGAGGACGCGTTTCGCGGCAAGGCCGTGGACATCGTTGTCCCGCGGATGGAGCCCTGCGGCCGTTGCGGCGGCTCCGGCGCGGAGAAAGAAGATGGCTTCACTACCTGCCCGACGTGCCGCGGCCGGGGCGAGGTGTTGTTTAAGCAAGGCTTCGTTTCCGTTGCCCAGACCTGCGGCACCTGTAATGGACGGGGTAAGCTGATTCGCCGTCCTTGTACAGCGTGCCGGGGCGAAGGCATGAACCGCGTCGAAAAACGCCTGAAGGTGACGATTCCCGCCGGCGTCGATACCGGTACGCAGATGCGTATGACGGGCGAGGGCCAGCCTTCTCCGAACGGCGGTCCTCCCGGCGATCTTTACGTCGCTCTGCGGGTGAAGGATCACCCCGTATTCGAACGCCACGAGAACGACATACATTGCACGGTGCCGATCAATGTGGCACAGGCCGTGCTGGGCACCGAAATTACGCTCGAAACATTCGATGGTACGGAAGTGATCAAGGTGGATGAAGGCGCGCAGCCGGGCCAGCAGATCCGGATCAAGGGGCGTGGAATTCCGCGGATCAATTCGGCCGGACGCGGAGATTTGTATGTCCATGTGGAAGTTCGTGTTCCGGAGAAGCTGACTAAGGATCAGCGTAAGCTGTTCGAGCAGCTTCGGGAGACGTTGCCGGAAGATCTGGAGCCGCGCGAGAAGGGCATTTTCGAGAAGGTGAAAGACTACTTCATGTAGACTTGCCGATGTGAGATGGTTCACATCGTTCCTTCTGGTGGCTGCGTCTGTCTTTGCGCAGTCGCAGCCGATTCGTGTGACAAACGCAGCTTGGCAATTTGCAAACGGGTTGGCCCCCGGTTCTCTCGCCCGTATTCAGATGCAGTTTATCGGGTCAATGATCCCGAGTATTGACCCAAACCAGCCTGTGACTGTGAATATTCGCTGGGATAATGCGGACCACCCGGCAGTTGTGAGCGGTGTGGACGCTTTTGGCGTTACCTTCGTTGTCCCATCCGACACGCCTGTTGGGGACGTGTTGATCGCCCTCGGCTATAACGGAACCACCAGTGCGTTTCAGGCGGTGAGGATTGTTCCGGTAAGTCCCGGTGTATTTACGCGAGAAACTTTCAGCGTCCTCGCCAATGCACAGAACGTGAATGCCGGTGGTATCCGTCCCAATGGGTTAACGACTCCAGCGCGTCCCGGTGAGTGGCTGACGTTGTGGGCAACGGGCTTGGGTGTTCCAAATCCCTTTTTTGACGTGGTGACGACAGCGACAGTGGCGGGGGTGCCCGTCACTGTGGAGTATGCCGGGCGGGCGCCGGGTTCGCCTGGACTCGACCAGATCAATCTTTTCCTCCCGTACGGCACCTATGTCGAG
>CAYTVP010000080.1:11262-14011 GCA_964441675.1 uncultured Solibacteraceae bacterium
GTGGCGGCGAATCGCACGACAGTCTCGCTCGCCACCGGCAATGGTCCCTGTGTTCACCCGCTTGGTTTGACTCTCGACGAGATGACGCTGCTCGATGCCGGCGGAACAATACCGATGGGCACTGCGTCAGTTTCCCGTGGAATCACTCCACCAATGCCCGCCGGACCGTGGAATATGTGGAAGCTGGTCGAGACGGCACGCGCCAATTTCTCGGAAGAGAACTCGACTGGCGTGGCACGCTTTGCGACCGCGCGCCAGTCTTCGAGTAGTCAAGCATGTACAGTGAGTAGCGGCGACGTTCCCGGTTTGATTGTTGGCAGGATCCTCTGGCCCACTGACGCCGGGCCGTCGTTGACCCTTTCCGGCCCTGGAGCCAGCATCGAGCTGACCCGCGGTCCGATCTATTCGTACATTCCGCCTGAGTCGGCCGCTGTCACCGATCCTCTTCTGCTGCCGCCGTCCAAATTTCCCGGCGGCGCATGGACCCTCTCCGGGCCGGGCGGCGCCACGGTGAGGCCATTCGAGATTCCCTTTCGCACGGCACCAACTCTGATCCCGTTGAACACCGCCTACTTACGCTCGATCCCCCGCACGCAAAATCTCACCATCCTCTGGAACTCGGCGGGATTTTCTTCGGACGACGTGGTGTCGATAAGCCTGCGGGGAACGGAGATATATCTTCTCGGTGGCCCCCAACCTCGATCCGTAGATTGCCACGCGCCGGCGCTGGCTGGCCAGCTCACGATCGACAGGTCGCTCTTGGAACCGTTTGAGCCCGGCATCTACGACGGGACGCGGGTAGAAACGCCACAGCCGGCGTTAACGATGTCTGTCGATTCGCCGCAGACCCTTGCGGACGTTTTCTACGTCGATGGCCGTCGTGCGCGGACAGTTATCTCCAATTCGACGAATGTTTTCATCCCGTCGGAGATCCGGTAGCGGCTACTCGACCCGAAAATCCCAGGCTTGTATGGCCAGCTTGCCTTGCGTATATTGCACCACCGCGTATTCTCCGGGAGGTAAATCCGCGGTCGGCCAGATCTTGAACAGACCTTCGGCAAACTGCCGGCGAAAGATCTCCACCTGATCCTGCTCTTCCATGGCTTCGTTCACCACGGGCACGATGCTGAGCTTCTCTACCACACGCACGCCCTTCTTGGCGCCCATGCGTACGATGGCCATGCGCTCGTTGGCGGCCTGCCGCAGGTAGAACTCCGGGCGTTTGTCGGTGATGACGTTTGACGATTTCTCGCCATCCATCTCAACCGTCGCCTTCCCGGTGATGATGGGGACCGGCGTCACTGCTTTGAGGATCGACCGTTTTTTGTCGGTGACGATTTTTACTTCGCCCACGGGGATTGTCCGCAGCGCATCCTTCTCCACCAGGTAGACGCCGGGTTCCGGCGGCACGCGCAAGATCTCGTTCTCGATAGCGCGCTCGGCTTCATCTTCGGCGGATTGCTCGGCTGCGTCCTTTGCCAGCCGCTCGGAGTGGGCCTTTTGTTCGGCCTCGGTTTTGGGCAGGTCCACCAGCGCAAGGGGGATCGCTTCCCATTCCGAACGTTCGGCGGAATAGTAATTCACCCGATCGCCGTCCACCTTGTATTCGGTAACGACGTGATAGCTGCCGTCCTTGAGATATAGACGCTGGTTGGCCGCGAAAGCGGCCGCGGCAACAAGCAATAGGGCTGCCAGGCGCATTCCTGCCACCAGTGTAATCCTGAAGATGTGAAACATCGAACACTCGGCAGAACGGGGATTTCAGTCTCGGAGATTGGCTATGGTGCCTGGGGAATCGGCGGACGGCAATGGCTGGGCGGTACAGATGATGAATCTTTGGCGGCGCTCCGGCGGGCGTTTGAGCTGGGGGTCAATCTGATTGATACGGCCTTGGCTTACAACGAAGGTCACAGCGAGCAACTGGTCGCCAAAGTTGTACCGGATGCCGGCTACCGTGTATGGGTGGCCACCAAGGTTCCACCGAAGAACCGGATTTGGCCGGCGAGCCCCGGCATCGGAATCCGGGATGTGTTTCCGTACCGCTATATCATCGAATCGACAGAGACTAGCCTGCGGAATCTGAACAGCGAACAAATCGATCTGCAGCAATTGCACGTCTGGAATCCGGAGTGGATTCGCGAAGACGACTGGCGGCGGGCTTTCGAGGATCTCAAGAAATCCGGGAAAGTGCGCTTTGTGGGTGTCTCCATCAACGACCACCAACCGGAAACCGCGCTCGAATTGATCGAAACCGGTGTGATCGATACCGTCCAGGTAATCTACAACATCTTCGATCAATCGCCCGAGGAGAAGCTGTTCGACACGTGCTTAAAACACAACATCGGCGTGCTGGCTCGCGTGCCTTTGGACGAGGGCGCGTTAACCGGTACGATCACTCCCGAGACGCACTTCGATAGCGATGACTTCCGCGCCTCGTATTTTCGAGGTACTCGCAAGCGCGAGGTGTCAGACAGGGTGGAGGCTCTCCGGAAGGATCTCGCCGGCGCCGAAGGATCGCTGCCGGAGATCGCTTTGCGCTTCTGCTTGTCGCATCCCGCCGTCTCGACCGTTATTCCGGGCATGCGGCGGGTGAAGAATGTGGAACAAAATTGTGCCGTATCCGAAAAGGGACCGCTGCCCGGGAACGTACTGGCCGCGCTGAAAAAACACGCGTGGCCCAAAAACTTCTACGCCTGATCAGGCGGCGCCGCTGCTTGCAGCAGTCCCTGGCAGGCCCAGGCTCGCGTTC
>CAYTVP010000081.1:0-13972 GCA_964441675.1 uncultured Solibacteraceae bacterium
TTCTCGAAGGCGAAAGCCTGGTCAACGATGCCGCCGGATTAACGCTGTACCGGTTCGCAGTCGCGGCGGTCGTAACGGGCGCGTTCTCCCTTCCGGAGGCGTTACTCTCCCTGGTCTGGTCGGCCGCCGCCGGAGTTGGCGCGGGGGCGGCGATGGGTTATCTGTTCCTCAAAGTATTTCCCCGCATTGGCGATCCGGAAATCGAAACCGTATCGACGTTCCTTTTGGCGTATGGCAGTTACTTCGCGGCGGAGAGTATGGAAGCATCCGGCGTGCTCAGCACAGTGACGGCCGGCATTCTGCTGGGCTGGAATGCTCCCGAGCTGACGTCCGCGGTAACGCGCATCCGCAGCCGCGCGGTTTGGGAGACAGCGATCTTCCTGCTGAATGCAATGATCTTTTTGCTGATCGGCCTGCAATTGCCGATCGTTGTCCGGGCGTTATCCGACTACCCCGCCGAGTGGCTGCTACTGTGGAGCACGGCGATCACCATCGGCATCATCGTGACGCGAATCGTCTGGGTCTTCCTCGCCGCTTATCTTCCGCGCGCTTTATCGGCTCGCATCCGCCAGGTTGAGCCCTCGCCGTCGCCCGCGATCCTGACTCTGATCGGATGGACGGGACTGCGGGGTGTTGTGTCGCTTGCGGCGGCTCTGGCATTACCGCTCGAAACCGAGAGCGGTTACCCCTTTCCTTATCGCGATCTGGTTCTTCTAATCTCGTTCATCGTCATCCTGGCAACCCTCGTCATCCAAGGCTTGACAATCCGTCCGCTCGTTCGATGGATGGGAATTGCGCCAGACAATTCAACCGGCGAAGAGGAATTGGCCGCACGGATCGCCGCAGCCGAAGCGGCTCTGACGTACCTGGCCGAGGCAAAGGAAGAAGGCAGGGTCTTCGGTATCCGATTTGAGCGTGTATGCGATTACTACGAAGCGAAACTGGCGGATTTGCGCGTGGAACAGGAGGCCTCCGCAAGCGAGGCCCCGGCCGCTCCCGGCCCGTTTCAAACCGCGGAGGAACAACGCCTATGGCGGGAAGTTTCCGGCGTACAGCGCCATGCCATTCTGAAGCTGCGTAGTACCGGGCAATTGGGCGATGAGGCACTGAACCAGATTCTCCGCGATATCGACCTTCTCGATTCGCGCCTGGTTCCGGCATCGCATTTGAAATAACGAAACCCGGTACAATCGCCTGGGTGACGCGCAGAGATCTCTTGGCCGCCCCCGCGGTGGCATCCCTTGTGACAGCCCAGCCGGGCGCGGCTCCGAATATCGTCTTCCTGATTTCGGACGACCATTCAGCCGACGATTTGGGCTGCTACGGAAATAGCGGAGTCCGGACTCCAAACCTGGACAAGCTGGCGGCGGAAGGCTTACGCTTCACGCGTTGTTTCGTCAGCTCGCCTCAGTGCAGCCCGAACCGTTCGTCGCTGCTGACGGGCGCAACGCCGCACACTACTTCCACTTCCCGGCTGCATACGCCCATGCCGGACTGGGAGCCCACGATTGTCGATCGCCTGAAGGAGCGCGGCTACTTCACCGGAGCATTCCGCAAGGTTCACCAGGGAGCATCCTTCGACAAACGTTGGAATTTCTACGGCAATCCCCGCGTGCCGTTCGCCCGGTTCTTTGAGGAAAAGCCGAAGGATCAGCCCTTTTTTCTGCATGTCGGATTCACCGATCCGCACCGTCCCTACAAACCCGGCGCATTCGATCCTCCCACCGATCCGAAGACAGTTCGCGTCCCGGCGTGCCTGCCCGATTCCGCGGAAGTGCGAGGAGATCTGGCAAACTATGCCGACGCAATCTCCCGGATGGATCGCGAATGCGGCGAGATTTTGAGTCTGCTCGATCAGCATGGGCTTGCCGGAAACACGCTCGTCTTTATGACGGGAGATAACGGGATGCCCTTTCCGCGCTGCAAGGGTACGCTCTACGATCCCGGCATTTGCGTGCCGCTGATTGCACGATGGCCGGGCCGGATCCAACCCGGTGTCGCAAACGAGATGATCGCCCACGTGGATCTCGCGGCAACGTGGCTCGAAGCGGCCGGCGCCGGGACACTGCCGAAAATGCAGGGCAAAAGCTTCCTGCCGCGCCTGGCCAATGGGACGTATACCCGCCGCGCCGAGATTTTTTCCGAGCGGAACTGGCACGACAACTACGATCCGTCCCGCTGCGTCCGCACCGAGAAATACAAGCTGATCTGGAATGCGACCCCTGCCAAACCATACTGGCCGATACGGGACCTGGCGGATTCGCCCACCTGGGCGAACTATCTCGCGCTCGACCGCGTGGGAAAGCTCTCGCCCGAGCACCAGCAACTGATGCAGCCCACCCGGCCCGATTATGAGCTGTACGATCTCGAACGAGATCCGGGCGAGTTCGACAATCGCGCCGGTGATCCGGCCTTTCGTGATGTCCTCAGCGACCTGAAATCGCGGCTGGGCCGCTGGATGGCGGACACGTACGATTACCTGCCGCCGATACCGCGGTCGTCGCCCGTGTGATCAAAGGGCCGGCGTATCGGTTTGCGACAACAAGGTGAGAAACTTCTCGCGGTCGCGCTCCAGTGTTTCGCAGGCCGAATCGAGCGCAACATAGTAAAAACACGCGGCGATGAGGATGCCCGCACCGATGGTGGCAAAAAATGCGCCGTCGTTCTGGAATGCATAGCGCGCCAGATACGCCAGCGCAATCGGCAGCGCTACGAAGGGATAGATCACCAGCGCCAGCAAAGATGATTTCGAGGCAGCCGTGCGCTTCCATCCTTCGCTGGGGTTCTGCGCGCGAGGCGACCGCGTCGAGCCCAGGTTTCCGACTCCCAGCAAGAAAAGAGAGATGACAGCACTGATCGTCAACGATTCCGCGAACTTGGTCCAACTCAGGGGCATCTTCAGCGCGAGACACGCTGCCGTGACCAGGGCTACCTCCACGGCAACAAAGAAGATGGCCGCGATGTTTTTTGCCATCAGGACAAGCGACGGGCGCACCGGCACCAGAAAGTAGAATTGGGCCGCCGTCCGGTCGAAGCCGAAAGAATTGTAGAAGGCTACTTCGCTGAGCAGTAACAGCGCATAGGCAACGGCAACGGTCAAGAAATTCTGGCTCATCCATCCGCCGGTACCGCCGCGGGCCGCCATCGGCAACCAGATAATCAGCCCGAAGGTAAAGCCCATCGCGAAGGTAATCCGGAAACGGGAGGTCCGGCTAAGAAAACGGATTTCCTTTTCGACAAGAGTGCCCAGCGGGTCGCGGAACGCAACGCTGGGCCATCCCAGCAAACGGTCTAACAGTCCAGCGGATTTTCCCGCTCCGGACGAACCGCCGGCTTCGAAATCGAACTCCAGGTTGCGCCGGAATTGCCACTGTCCGAACCACAACGCGGCGGAGGCGAATCCGCCCAGGACGAGCCAGGGCGTCAGCCCGCCCAGCGCCAGAGATGCGTTCCCGGCTGCCGACCATGGCAGCCACCACACAGGTATCGCCTCGACCGCGCGCTCCCATCCCTCGGGCAAACCGCGCACCGACAACAGTGCCGGGAGAGCGGCAATGAGGATGAACAACAGGATCAAGGCCTCGCGAAGCCGCTTCCGCTGAAACAGGCGCATGATCAGGTCACGGATTCCGGCTCCCAGAAAGATGTTGAACACGGCAAATAGCAGAGGGGCGAACGCGCACCACGGCGGAAGCGCCGGATTGCGAAGGATGCCGATTACGGCGCCCACTGTCAGGATCGGCATCTCACATAACAGGACGGTGCGCATCAGGATCTCGATCTGAAACAGATTCCTCGAGGACACCGGAAATGCTCGAAGTTTCTTGACATCCAACCAGGCGCCAATGGCCGACGTCATCAACGGCATCACCTGCCAGTAGCCGAACGCGAAAAAGAACCCAAGGCTCACCATGTCGCCTTGAGAGACTGCCGCGGGCCGGGCCAGCCATTGCGATATCGCCATGGCAAGGACGACAAACATGGCGTACCAGGCGAATGAAAGCGCAACGTACAGGACCATGGACACGGTGCCGTGACGCGTGTAGAAGTTGCGCCACATCTGCCACTGCGCCCGAAAGATGGCCCTTGAGTGTGAGTTCATCTATTGAAGCCATTCGAGGCTTCCGGCCGCACGCGAACCGCCCACCATGCGCACGAACAGGTCCTCCAGCGATTCCGAGCCGTTTCGCAGTTCGGCCATGCTGCCCTCAATCACAATCTGTCCGTGGTTGATGATTGCCGCCCGGTCGCAGAGACGCTCCACCACTTCAAGCACGTGTGACGTCAAGAAAATGGTTGCGCCGAGGCGAATCTGATCGAACAGGATGTCCTTCATCAGGCGAGCCCCGACGGCGTCGACACCCTCGAAGGGCTCGTCAAGCAGAAACAACTTCGGGCGGTGAATCAGCGCCGCGGCCATGGCGGTGCGCTTGCGCATGCCCTTGGAATACTCCGAGATCAACTTGCCGGGGGCGCTGTCCAGTTCGAACAACTGTAAGAGCTCGCGGGCGCGATCCCTGGCCATCGAGCGATCGAGGCCATACATGCGCCCCGCAAACTCGACAAATTCCTGCCCCGTCAGCTGATCGAACAGCAGCGAATCGTCCGGCATCACGCCCACCTGACGCCGGATCTCCATCGAATCTCCGGGCATAGTGAGGCCGAGAATCTCGATCGATCCTGCCGAGGGTTGGGCCAAGCCCATCATCATGCGGATGGTGGTAGTCTTCCCCGCCCCATTCGGGCCGAGAAAGCCGAAGAAGCTCTGTCTCGGCACTTCGAGCGACAGATTGTCAACGGCGGCCTGCGTACCGTACATCTTGGTCAACGCAGTGAGGCGAATCGCAAACTCGCCATTCGGCGTGCTGTTGGCTGAGACGGTTTCCTGCACGAAGTACTATTATGGCGACCGGCGTTGGCACTCTCGAAATACGTTTCGAGCCATTTCTTCGCAGATTCAAGCCTTTACCCGGCTGTGAGAAATTGGCGCCCGCAATTAGTCCCTATCGACCAGTACCGTATACGATCCATGAAGTCGGTAGCGCCGCGATTTTTTGGCCGGGTCCACGGTCTCCAGAAAGCCGCGCTCCACCCAACGCTGGCAGAGTAGCGCGGCCGTGCGCGGAGCGTAGCCAAACAACTGGGCAATCTCCTTAGCCGTGATTTCGCTCGACTGCTCAGTCCAGACGCGTACCAGAGGAGCGAACTCGTTTCGAGCAGCCCAAATACGTGCTCCTGAGAAACAACGAATGCGCCTGTCGCAACCAGCAGGACGAGAACGGACGTTAACAGCTTGGGTTTGACTTTAGAAGGCATCAAGGTTCCCGACGTACACTGCACAATATCAATCCTGGCAGCGAGTCAATGGCCAAGCTAGACAACGGAGCTGTTGACGACCAATATACGAAGTGATTGTCAACACTGAATGAACACTTCGTAACGAGCTGCTGTAACAATGATGACTTCACTCCAGTCACCTCAGAACATCCAGCGCAAGCGAACGTAGGGGTTGACTCCGGGGGCATCGACACCGGAGCCGTGAACGCGGTAATTCCGGTCGAGAACGTTGTTGATTCCGACATACAGTGTCGTGCGCTCGCTTAAGCGCCACCCACCCCGCAGGTCGAGCGTCGCCCACCCGGCGGTGCTCCAGTATAGAGGTACACGCATCGAGTCACTTGTTACTCCGGGCAGCACCCGTGCCTGAATTGCAGGGAGAGTCTCAGCCGTCGGCATGAAGACGCCATCCCGAATATAGTCTGAGGCGACGGCGCCGGAAAAGAACGCGGCAATGTCGTTGCGGCTGCGGGATGCTCCGATGCGCTCGTCATCGAAATCGCCGCCGCTGAGCCGGGTCTGCGCTCCGGCACACACCACAGCGGCTTCTACCCAGAATGGGCGAGACGCCGGGGCGTACATCACCGACGCCATTCCCTGCTGTGGTGGAAGGCGGCGTACCGGACGATTCGGATCGAGCACCCGCCCGTACAGGTACGAGTAATTAGCGCGAACGCTCCAAGACGTAGACGGCTTCCATTCACTCAGCACCTCACCGCCGTAGTATCGCGATCTGCCGTCGTTTACAAACGCCTTGACAGCGCGCGGGTCCAGCGCAGTCGCGACCGCGACAACGCCACTGGCGCGCTGTGCCGGCGTCGGCTCAATGGGCGTTACCTGCATACCCGCCAACTGCGACGGCACACTACTTTCGGAAAAAAGTAGAGTGCGCCGGTCAATACTGTCACTGAGTTCGGCATCGAACAGCTGAGCGCGGACATAGAGCTGTCGCGTTTGGAAACGAACGCCCGCTTCATAGTTCATCAATTTCTCAGCACCGAGAGTGCGAATGGAACGGTTGGCAAGTGGAAGCGCCGCCTCACCGGCGGAGGACGAGAGAAGGGCGCCGGCGGCTTCCGACGCAGGAATCTCGTATCCCAGGTCATTCAGTCCGATCGAAGCAAGGTCGTTCAGGTTGGGAGCCCGGAATCCCCGGCTCACAATGGCGTGGAAACCGACGGGCCCAGTGGGCTGCCAGAGCACTGTAGCGTGAAAGGTTGCATCGCGAAATGTCTGTTGCGCGGCGTCGGAGTGGAACTTGACACCGGTAAGCCGGCCGCCAAGCGTAATGCGCACCCGGCGGGCAGCGTACTCGGAAGACATTTGCCCCCAGGCTGCCGACGTCGTGTAACGCGAGCCCGAAGGATACAACGGACGCACACGCTCACCAGCGGTGAACCGTCCGGCATCGATGTGCTCATCGTAGACCTCGCCACCGAACACGATGACGTGCCGGTCCCAGGCACGCCCGGTGGCTTGACCGCTGTAGCCGAACGCATTTACCGTCACATCGTCCTGGGTCACCGGATCGCTGAGCCGTAGTCCCTGGCGGGTGCTGCCGTCCCGCTGTGAATTGAGCGAGAACGTGCCGGAGATCGTATCGAACCAGCCGGCTTTCTGGCGCTCATACCGCGTGTAGAAGAAATTCATGCGTTGAGGCGAGAATTCAGACTGTAGCCGCCCCAGCCCGCCCAGCAAGTCCTTATACCCTCGAACGCCTGACAGTTCGCTAATTTGATACCAGAGCGTGACCGAGTCCCGCTCTGACGGGCGCCAAAGGCTTTTGGTAAAGCCGCTATACCTCGAGAATCCTGTCGCTGACATCCGGCCGCCGACGAGACTGCGCGTCTCGTCGCCGTTCAGCCCGAACAAGCGCCGGAAGACATTACGGGAATCGTTGCCGCCTCCCGCGCGGAGGTCGTTGTGATCGGCCAAGCTGCCGCCGGCGATCAACGAGAACTGTGGTGAACTGAAGCCCGTACGGAGGTCACCTCCCTTGGAGTAGTCGGCAAACGCGCCGAACGCCGCGACTTCGCCGAACCACCGCCGTGTGTCCGACGTGGAAATATCCGGGGTCAAAACGTGAATCGTGCCGCCGAGCGCATCGCTACCGAACTGCGATCCTGTGGGGCCAAGCACGGCTTCCACCGCACTGGACTGGCTTGGATCCAGAAACGCCAGGTATTGGTTTGGTCCGGATCGGAACGTGGAATTATTGAACCGTACACCATCGACAAGATTCAGCACGTGATACCCGGTGAACCCCCGCAGGAACGGCGAAACCTGCCCGTATGTCGTCTGCTGAACGAGAATGTTGGGCATGCGTTCGAGCGCGTTACCAATAGTCGGATAGGGCGCGGACTGCAGACGGGCATCGTCCACAATGCTGACGACGTGGGCGGCACCCGTGACTGGCTGCACAGATCCCCGCTCTGAGCTGACGGTCACACTCGTAACTATTGGTTCGGGAATGATTGTTTCGGTCGTTTGCGCGAGTGCAGGTGCCACACCGGCTACCAGGACGGCAAACAGGAACGCGAACCAATGGCGATAAGCCGGCAGCGTGAACGCTGCCGCAGAGCAGGGTCTCGAAGACATAAAGATTGAATATACCGAGAGCCCGTTGCGATCGAGCTACAGAACTGGCGATTGGGTGGTGCGCCTTAAAGGGAAAGAGCGCAAGACTCAACCCAGATGTTCAACGTTCGGGGACTTCTTCATACAGCAGATAGGGAGCCTCATGCATACCCAGATGCTCATAAATCTGCTGTGCGCGCGTGTTTTCCCGTTCCACATACAGCCGGAAGCCGCAGACGCCGCCGCGCTCGGAGGCGAGACGTTTCACCTCGGCATAAAGAGCGCGATATAAGCCTTTGCCTCGAAACTCCGGGACCACATAAACGCTCTGGATCCACCAGAAGACACCGTTCCGCCAATCGCTCCACTCATAAGTGACTAGCAGGCAGCCCACTACTTCGCCGGCTTCTTCGGCCACCAGATAGAAGCCATAGCCGGGACGCTCGAAGAGACTCTTCACGCCCGCCTGGATTGTCTCGTCATCCAGATACTTGCGCTCCGTTTCGAGCGCCATCGCTTGGTTGAACTTCGCAATATGCGCCGCATCTCCGGCTGCGGCGATACGAATGGTTGTCATTCTCCTCCCAGAATTGCCGACACCAGACCATCAGTCGTATATTCTTGAGCCTCAACGGCAGGCTCCAGACCGTGCGCGCGCAGAGTGGACGATGTCACCGGACCAATCGATGCGATGCGGGCGCTTGGCCGTCCTCGAAGCGTCAAATAATTCTTCACCGTCGAAGAGCTGGTAAACGTCACCCAATCCGCCTCACCTGGAAACTCGGGCGGCGGCTCGGGGATCACAGTACGGTAGGCCTCGACAACATCCACCTGCGCGCCTCGCTCCCGCAATGCCGCCGGGAGGAGGTCGCGCGCGACCGCAGCCCGGGGAATGAGGATGCGCTGCCCAGCAAGATTGGCCGGGAAAGCCGCCACCAGGCTTTCGGCGACATACGCATCAGGCACGAGGTCCACCTTCAGCTTGTACTGTTCCACCTCCGCCTGGGTTGCCGGACCGATGGTGCAAAGCTTAGCGCGAAGGGGCCGCAAATCCTCCACCTCGCGGAAAAAGCATCGAACACCGTTCGCTGAAGTGAAGATAATCCAGTCGTAACCGGCCAACTCTTCGATGGAGCGCCGCAGCGGTACCGGGTCGGACGGCGGATCGATGCGGATCACCGGGAATTCCAACACCTCGGCGCCAAGCGCGCGGAGGCGGTTGTTCAGCCCGCTCGTGGATGCGCGGGTGACCATGACACGCCGTCCATAAAGCGGCAAGCTCTTCAGATCAGCGACCGCGCCGGAGATCACGATCGAGGGTGCCTTGGCCTGTGCCGGGTCGCGAACAATTCGCTGGAGAGGGCGGCTGGCATTCTCAATGGCAATGGCGGGCGCCGTGGTCTGTGGACGGCCCATGTAATAGACCACAGTGTCGGCATCCGGCACCGGCATCGAATCATCGTGAGCAGAGACGAATGCGACGCTGCGGCCCAGTAAACGATGCGTTAGCGATACCTTCGCCGCGGCGGCCGCAGCTGTTGCCGCAGTGACACCGGGAATGATCTCATACGCGATCCCCGCCGCATCAAGCGCCTCCATCT
Source organism: uncultured Solibacteraceae bacterium (assembly GCA_964441675.1). Lineage (GTDB taxonomy): Bacteria > Acidobacteriota > Terriglobia > Bryobacterales > Bryobacteraceae > JAPKYZ01. Next base: position 9,516 of record CAYTVP010000081.1, read on the forward strand.
GTTCCACCAGCCGGCCGAAGATTGCCGGGTCGCCAATCTGCAAGCGAACGACACGCTGTCCACTCCGCGCCGCACCGATCAACTGCGCCACTGAATGATACGGCCGGGCTTGCGGAATGGTAACGAGTATCTCTGCCGAAACCAGCTCGTCATAGAAGACAACATCGGATTCGCGCACCGCCTCCGCGGCGCGGATCGTCAGCAACTTCGGGTCGCCTGGACCCGCGCCGACAAAAAATACCTGTGTCATTGAACAGCCCGGAGCGCCCGCTCGAGCACGCCGGGTCCGGAGCCGAGGAAGCGTCGCACGCGGGAACCGTCCGGCTCCGCTACGACGCAGCGCAGAGTGTCGCCCGAAACGTGGCATCCCATCGGAGTCTGGCACCCTCCGCCCATCGCGTGCAGAAACTCGCGCTCCACTTCCACCGCTTGCCGCGCGGCTGGGTTATCCAGGAAGTCGAAGCGGGAATCCACATCGCGTGTCTCGATTGCGAGCGCGCCTTGGCCGACGGCGGGACAGATGATTTCTTCGGAAACCAGTTCTGCGATACGGTGGGCTAATCCCAGCCGTTTAAGACCTGCCGACGCCAGCACAATCGCATCAAATTGCCCTTCATCCAGCTTGCGGAGGCGGGTGTCGACATTGCCGCGTACCGGCTCGACCGCCAGATCCGGCCGCAGGACGCGTAGCTGTACCTGGCGGCGCAGCGCGCTGGTGCCGACACGCGCGCCGGCCGGCAACTCGCTAAGCCGGCGGCCCACTACCGCGTCGCGGGCGTCCTCCCGCTCCGGCACGGCCGCGATGCGCAAACCTGCCGGAAGCTCCGTCGGCATGTCCTTCATGGAGTGCACGGCAAGATCGATCGAACCGGCGAGCAGCGCGTCTTCAATCTCTTTCGTGAACAGGCCCTTGGTGGATGTTTCGCGGCCCAGCTGTGCCAGGGCTACGTCGGTTACCTTATCGCCGGTGGTATGGATTACCTCGATGGTGGCATCGAAGCCGGCCTCTTCGAGCAGCGCTTTGACATGATTGGCTTGCCACAGCGCGAGTTTCGACCCGCGCGAGCCGATTGTCAGCACACTACCTGTCTCCCAACCGGAAAATACGCCGGATCGTTTCGACCACGGGAAGAGATTCTGCCGCGACAGCTTGCCGCCGCATCTCGGCGATCGGTCCGTGCGCAATTTTATTGATGATTCCGCGCGTCAAAGCTTCAACGGCCTCTTCCTGCGCCGGGGTCAGCTTCCCGAGCCGGGCGCGAGCCCGCTCGATCTCACCGGCCCGAATACGCTCAAAGGTGGTCTGCAAGCTGACGATGGCCGGCGCGGCTTCGCGAACCTTGAGACGCTCCTCCAGCCGTGCCACTTCGTCATCGACAATCCGTTCGGCTGCCTCGGCCGCAACTTTGCGCTCGGCGGCATTCTTCTCAACTACCGCCTGCAAATCGTCAATATCGTAGAGAAAAACGTTGTCCAGCCGGTTTACTTCCGGATCGACATTTCTTGGCACCGCGATATCGACCAGGAACATCGGCCTGTTGCGACGCGCGCGGATGGCGCGCTGTATGTCTTCGACGCTCAAGACATAACCGTCAGCGCCCGATGAAGTGATTACGATATCTGCGAGCGGCAGCGATTGGCGAAAGGTTTGATAGTCGAGGATCCAGCCCTTAAATAGCCTCGCCATTTCCACGGATCGATCGTAAGTCCGGTTGGTGACGTAGATGTGCTCCGCCCCACTCCGGTGCAGATGCTTGGCCGCCAGCTCGCTCATCTTCCCTGCCCCGACCAGCAGTACCTTTGTGTCCCTCAGCGAGCCGAAGATCTCTCGTGCCAGCTCGACCGCGGCATAGCTGACCGATACTGCGTTTTCGCCGATTTCCGTTTCGGTTCGAATCCGCTTGGCAACGCTGAAAGCCGACGTGAGAACCTGATCCAGCATGCCGCTCACGGCGCCCTGGTCTTTCGCGATCTGGTAGGCCGCTTTCAACTGGCCAAGAATCTGCGGCTCGCCGACCACCATGGAATCCAGGCTCGATGCAACACGGAACAGGTGCCGGATCGCATCGCGTCCTTCATAGATAAACGCGTGCGGCAGCATATCTTCGCTCAATGAAAAAAACCGCGCCGCGCAACCGAATGCGTCCGTAGAATCGTCCACCGTAAACGCAACTTCCACGCGATTGCATGTGGAAAGGATCATCGCTTCCTGAAATTCGGGATATCCCCGCAACCGGTCCAGCTCACCCGGGATGGAGTCGGGGCGCAAGGCGAGTTTCTCGCGCACTTCGACCGGCGCGGTTCGATGGTTCAATCCGGCAACGGCAAATTTCATGCGGTGATCGTCATCGTTGAAGTTGCGTCCGGAGGCCGTAATGAGTGGCCCAGGTAAGCACAGAGATCCCCAACACGCCGAGGGCGGCAAATGCCACCTTCCGCCCCCGCCAACCAGCTCCGACGCGCAATGCCACCAGGACAAGATAGCCGATCCAGGTAATCCAGGCGACGATGATCTGGGGATCGGCCACCCATTCTGTCCCCGATTGGAAGAATCCCCACGCCATACCCATTACAGTCGACAAAGTGATCATCACGAAGCCAATTCCCATGGACCGCGATAGTACGTCATCGAGAACGACCAGCGGCGGCAACCGCTGCGACATCTGCTTGGCCTTCAGGCGACGCTCCTGCAAGACATAGAAAATCGCTGCTGCGGCTGCGACAAACAGGGCCGCATATCCCGCAACGGCGAGGCTGGCGTGTAGGAGAAGCCATGCGCCGCGGACATTCGGCGTGTCCCATCCGGACACGGGCGCTCCGAATGCCGTCGTAAGCGTCATTACCGAGACAAGCGGGAAGATCAGCACGCTGAGAGATGCCAGCCGGTACCGCCAGTGGAGGACGAGAAACAGAGCAGCCAGCAAAAACGCACACAGTGAAATCGATTCGTAAGAGTTTTGCGCTGGAAACGATCCGGTCTGCCGGGCCAGGTCGACCAGCGACACAAGATGCAGCAATGCGCCAATGGCGAAGAGGTTCAGGACCGGCTGCGGGAGAGACAGCTGTCGCCGTATCGCGCTGACCAGAACCAACACCAACGCGGGAAGATAGAAAATCGCGGCGACACGCAGCCAGAACAGGCTAATTTCCTGCATGACGGGAACTTACCTTCAGTATAGCCGCCCGTCGAATCCGCTATGGGCAACGTATAAGCCGGTGGCGGCGAGGAAGCTGCCAAAGGGCAACTCGACCAGCGCTGCCCGCCTGCCGCGAGTGATCAGCAGCGCAAGCCCGACAAGGGAGCCTGCAATACTGGCGCCGAGAATCGTCACCATCGTTCGCTCCAGCCCAAGGAACGCCCCGACGAGCAGCAGCATCTTCACGTCGCCGAAGCCTAAGCCTTCCCGGCCGCGCACGCGCAAATAAAGCTCGCCGATCCCCCAGAGGCAGAGCGCCGGAAGGACCCCGCCCACGACGGCATCCGCCAGCGATTCGCCGGCTGGCAACCGGTCCAGCGGCAACAGCAGGGAAACGATTCCAGCGGGAGCCGGCGCCCAAAGCGCCAGAAGCCATCCAACGGCTGTACCGCCGAGCGTCACCTGGTCCGGGATAATCAGCATTTCGAGATCGGTAAAGAACAAAACGATCAGCAGCGCGGAAAATACAGCCAGGCGTACGGCGGCGGGTGTCCATCCATACTGACCGGCCGCGGACGCAAACGCCACGGCTGTAAGCAGTTCTACCAAGGGATAGCGCGGCGAAATCCTCCGATGGCAATGGCGGCAGCGTCCGCCGAGCACGAGGTAACTGACCAGCGGAATGTTGTCGTACCATGCCACTGCTCGGCCACAGTCCGGACAAAAGCTTCTGGGAGCGACGACAGACAGATCTCGCGGCAGCCTGTAGATGCATACATTCAGGAAGCTGCCGGCAAGAAGGCCGAACAATCCTGCTATCGCCAATTCGGCTGCTATCACCAATTCGGTCACCATCCGAGAACCTTTCGGTAAACGTCGATCGTCTGTTCCACCATTCGGGGGACACCGAAATCCTGAAGGAAGCGCTCCCGGTCGACCACAATCTCGCGGGCCCGCTCAATGGCGGTTGGCACCTCAGCGGGCGAGTCGACAAGGATGCCATGGCGCACAGCCTCAGGCAATCCTCCGGAACGACTGGCCACCACGGGCACGCCTGCCGCCTGCGCCGCTAACGCCGCCGATCCCAATCCCTCCATGTCGCTCATGTAGACGAAGACGTCGCAGTCTCGCAAATCGGCGATTAAATCCCCGACCGGTACTGTGCCTGGGACGATGACACCGTTTTTCGAAAGCGTGAGAACGCGGCCGCGCGACCGGTCTGCCAAGGGTAGCGGTGTAATGGCGTCGGGCACAAGATAGATCTTTTCCGACGGGACTTGAGCATCCATCAAGCGGTCGGCCACGTATTTCGAAACAGCA
>CAYTVP010000082.1:0-5603 GCA_964441675.1 uncultured Solibacteraceae bacterium
ACGCGTGCGCTCTGTTACGGTCACCAGCATGATGTTCATGATTCCGATGCCGGAAATAATCAGGGCAATTGCGGACACCAGGATCAACACGATGGTCAGAATCAAACCGATATTGTTGGCGGTGTCGAGGATCGCGCCGAGATTGTCGACGTAATAGCGCGCTCCCGGCCGGTGCCGGCTTTCGAGGATAGTCCGTATGCTTGCCGTGAGCGGCTCCACATCCTCAGCCCGCCGCGTCTGTATGTAGAACGGATCGACGCGCTCAATCGGGGAGAAATACCGCATCACCGTATACGGGATTAAAATAGTGCGCTCGGACAGCTCGGACAGGCCGAAGCTCTCGGTCTTTTCCCGGAAGGTTCCGATCACGGTGAACTGCAGATCCTTTACCTTGATCAATTGCCCGATAGCCGCTTCCTGGCTTCCAAACAATCGGTCGGCCATCTTCTCGGTCAGCATGGCCACCTTCTGCCGCGTCATCACTTCGTTGGCGTCCATGAAACGACCCGCAATCCGCACGAAATTGCGGACGGGAGGATAGTGCTGGTCGGAGCCGATGACCGCCACGTCCTCTTCGCGCCCGCCGATCAGCATCCGGTCGGTCATGTTGACCACGCCGGTGGCGGCGAGGATGCGGTCGCCGAGCTGGGAACGGATCGCCTCGATGTCGGCCATCTTGACGAAGTCGGCCTGCGCGGCTGCTGTATCCTGCGTACCGGCCTCGTAATATCCCCATATGAGGTTTGAGCCGAGACCGCGAATCTGCTCGAGAATGTAGTCCGTGCTGGTCAGCGAGATCGTCACGACCAGGATGACGCTGGCGTTGCCGATTACCAGCCCCAGGGCGGTGAGAAACGTGCGGATTTTATTGGCGCGGAGGGCGTTAAAGCTGGAGCGGAGTGTTTCGCCCAGATTCATTCTACTCGCGCGAGACGAAGCAGCCGCTCGGCCTCGGCGCGCGGAGGATCGTCCGGAGTGAGATCGCTCTTCAGATACTGTTCCAGCAGAATCCGCGCCTGGTCAATGTTTCGACGCGACTCCACATAAGTCTGCGCCCTTGCAAAAAGCAGTTGCGGCGATTTCGGATCGATCTTGGCCGCGCGCTCGAATGCCTTCTCGGCTTCGGAATGCTTACCCTGCCGGGCGAGCATCCGCGCCAGGTCGATGACTCGCCCAACCTGCCGGGGCGCTGCTTCTGCCGCCCGGCGCAGCTTGGCTTCCGCCGTGGACAGCTCCTTGCGGGTCTCGGCCAGCCTGGCCTCCGCGAAATAGCGCTCAGCAGGGTCCGCCGCGCCAATTTGATCCAATAGCGCGCGTGCCTTCTGCTCCCCGCCTCCGAGGAAACCGGGGGCCTGCAGATAATACTCGAACAAGTCGTTCAGGGCTTCCTTATTGGCAGGCGCGAGCTGGATCGCTCTCTCGAAATGCTCTCGTGATTTGGTCGCATAGCGAGGTGCCAGGAAAACGGAGGAGCTTTCCGCGCGGCGGCCATAGGCGCGTCCCAGCCAGAGATGCCATTGGGAGTTTTCTGGCTCAAGCTGTGCGGCCTTTTCCAGGGCCTCCGTCGCCTTCTTGTACTCAGCCTTTAGAAACCAGGCCCGCCCGACCAGAGCATGGTCGCGAGCGGCCGCGGGCGCGGTTTTCTCATAAACGGCAAGGGTCCCGTCATAATCCGTTGTTGAAAATAAGGCCCTTGCGCGGGCATAGACATCTGTCTGGGTAGCGGGTGCAGCCAACGCAGCACTGGCCAGACACAAATAAAGAATCTTCATCGGGTGGCGGTGATCGCGTTAGGGTAGTGATTTCATTATAAAGGACGCATCAGGCGCGCTTTGCGGTGCGTCCATATGTAGTACCTTGGGAGGTGAAAATGAAGACAGGAGGTAGCCTCATGCTACGGCGACTGGGATTGTTTGCGGCCACAATGTTATTTGGGACTTTGGGCGCGCTGGCGCAGACCTCCGCCATCGAAGGCGAGGTAAAAGGACCAGACGGAAAGCCGATCAAGGACGCTATCGTTCTCATTGAACGCACAGATATCAAAGGAAACTATAAAACCAAGAGCGACAAGAAGGGGCGGTATTTCCACGCCGGACTTCCGCTGGGCATGTATAACATTACGGTTCAGCTCGACGGGAAACCAGTCGATAGCGTTCGCGGTGTTAAGACCTCAATGGGCGACCCCGTCGCCATCAATTTCGATCTTCAAAGACTCGCGGCACAGCAGCAGGCCATGCAGCAAGCCGCTCAGACCGGGCAGCTGACGGAGGAGCAAAAGCGCGATATGTCGCCCGAACAGCGGGCTGCCTTCGATAAACAGGCCAAAGAGCAGAAAGAAAAGATGGCCAAGAACAAGGAATTGAACGATGCGTTCAATGCCGGTATGACGGCCCTGCAGGCCAAGCAATTTCCGCAGGCCGTCGAGCAACTGACGAAGGCTTCTACCATGGATGCGACCCAGCTGGCGGTCTGGTCAAATCTGGCCGGCGCCTATGACAGCTGGTCGAAGGAAACGAAGGGTCCGGAAAGCGAAACTGCCCTGGCAAAGGCGCTTGAGACGTATCCCAAAGCCATCGAGTTGAAGGCGGACGATCCGAACATTCATAACAACTATGCGCTTGCGTTGGCGCGTGCCAAGAAATTTGAGGAAGCCGAAGCTGAGCTGGCCAAGGCCTCTCAGCTGGATCCTCCCGGCGCCGGCAAATACTACTACAACCTCGGCGCCATTCTGGTGAACACCGGACAGAACGACGCTGCCGGCGAGGCCTTCAAGAAGTCCATCGAAGCCGATCCGAACTATGCCGATGCGCACTATCAATACGGAATCTTCCTGACGGGTAAGGCGCAGGTAGGGGAAAACGGCTCGATGAGTTTTCCCGAGGGCACACGGGAAGCGTTCGAGAAATACCTGGAGCTGAAGCCGGCGGGTCCGTACGCCGATTCAGCGAAGAGCATGGTCGCCACCATGGGTGAGAAAGTTCAGACCGAATACAAGAACCCGGCGGCGCAACCACAGCAGAAGAAGGGTTCCAAGAAGAAGTAGTTCGTTGATTCCGGAGGGCGCTTTCCTGACGGGAAAGCGCCTTTCGTGTCTTTTCGCTGGATTTTCTTATGATTCGAATGATCGTCATCGGCCTTTTGGGGATCATCCTGATCACTGTTCTCAGGATGGTGATCGGGTTGGTCGGCAAGGCAATGAGTGACGCGTTCCAGGGTCAGATGGGCGGCGGTACCGGCGACGCTGCGGCGGCCGGTGGAGAGCTTCGGAAATGTGAAGTATGCGGAACCTACGTCCCTCCGGCCAATGCTCCCAAAGTTCGCGGTGTAAAAGCATTCCTCTGCTCGGACGCTTGCGTCCGAAAGTTTCAATCGTAGCCGCGCCTCGCGGACCGTGTCGCGTGCCGCACAATAGCGAGTAATGACACTCGCCGACTTAGCCGGCCGTCTCGACTGCACTCTCCTCGGCGATGGGGCTATAGAAATCCATTCCGTCGCCGGGATGGAGCAGGCCGGGGACGGCCAGCTGACTTTTCTTGCGAATCCTCGTTACGCGCACAAACTGAAACATACACGCGCGTCGGCCGTTCTGGTGCGCGAGCCCGTAGACGGCGTTGCCTGTCTGCTTTCCGGGAATCCTTATCTCGACTTTTCACGCGCGCTGGCGCTGTTCTATCAGCCTCCGCGTCCGCAGCCGGGCATCGATCCGTTCGCCCGCATTGCAAAATCGGCAGTGATCGGCGAAAACGCCTACATCGGACCGTTTGTTTCAATTGGAGAGGATGTTCGCATCGGCCGGAATGCGATCCTGCATCCGAACGTAACGATCTACCAGGGCACGATCATCGGGGATGATTTCTACGCGCATTCCCACGTTTCGGTGCGGGAATTCTCCCGGATCGGGAATCGCGTCACATTGCAGAACGGCGTGGTGATCGGCGGCGATGGATTCGGTTTTGCGAAGGACAGCGAGGGCCGGCATCGCAAGATCGTCCAATCCGGAATTGTTGTGATTGAGGACGATGTTGAGGTGCAATCCCTCTCGTCCATCGATCGGGCGACTGTTGGCGAAACGCGTATCCGCCGCGGCGCGCGGATCGACTCTCTGGTTCAGATCGGTCATGCCTGTGACGTCGGCGAAGACACAATCCTATGCGGGCAAGTGGGGTTGGCCGGCTCTACCGTCCTCGAAAAGAACGTCCTGCTGGCTGGGCAGGCCGGTATCGCCGGACACGTAACGCTTGGAGAGAACACGGTCGTCTACGCGCAGTCTGGTGTTTCGCACAATCTGCCCGCGGGATCGGTTGTCGCCGGTTCGCCCTGCTTTGACGCGGCCGAGTGGAGGAAGGCTTCCGTCGCCTTTCCGAAACTGTCCGGCATTCTCAAGCGGATGCGACAATTGGAGCAACGTTTGGCTGCCCTTGCAGAATCCGGCGAGAGCGAGCCGGAAGTCTAATCAGAAAAACGTCAACTTATCCCATGCAGGCATACAAAAATCCCGATTTTTTGAGAAGCTCCGAAGCGAGGGGCGTCCGGATCCTTTCGGAGTATTATTACCCGCTGGGGCAATACCGCCGTGAGAGGATTCACGACACCATAGTGTTCTTCGGCTCTGCCCGCATCCACCGCGAAACGGTCCTGCCTGACGGAACACGCCATCCGCTCGCGCATTACTACGACGACGCGCGCGAGCTGGCTTATCTCTTCACGAAATGGTCGGAGAGCCTCCCGGAAAACTCGCGCCGCTTCGTCGTGACCACTGGCGGAGGCCCAGGCATCATGGAAGCCGGCAATCGCGGAGCCGCGGACGCCGGTGGAAAGACAATGGGGCTCAACATCACGTTGCCCTTCGAGCAGGCGCCCAATCTGTTTATCTCGCCCGAGTTGAACTTCGAGTTCCATTACTTCTTCATGCGGAAATTTTGGCTGGCTTATATGGCCAAGGCGCTGCTTGTCTTTCCGGGTGGATTCGGTACGATGGACGAGTTGTTCGAGCTGTTGACGTTGGCGCAAACCCGTAAGCTCGACAAGGAAATCATCATCATTCTCTATGGAACGGAGTTCTGGCGCGAGATGGTGAACTTCGACGCGCTTGCCCGATATGGATTGATTTCGCCGGGTGACCTGCATCTGCTCCATTGGGCCGACACTCCCCAAGCGGCTTTGCGGATACTGCAGGAAGGGCTGACGCGACTGTATCTGTCGCCTGATGCGACGTTGCCGGCACAGGAGCAAATCACGCCTGCAATCGCGCGCTCCCGCGATTGACCAAATGCGATTCCTGGCCGACCTGCAGAAGATCTGGCGCAGCATAGGCCGTATCGGACAGCTTTTCGTCCTCGCAGTCGTTCTCCTCAACCTTTTCAACTTTGTCGGTCTGCCGTCCTGGATGTCGACATCCGCCGCCATGGCCGCCTGGGCGTTGGGATTCATTCTCGCTTTCCGCGTCATCCGGTATGTCGTGCGGGGATCGATCTGGCGCGTCCGGAACCGGCTGCTGGTTGCGTATCTGTTCATCGCGCTGGTGCCGGTGGTGCTGCTGATTGTTCTGGGATACACGGCGGCCTGGGCAATGTCGGGACAGATCGCCGTCTATCTCGCCACCA
>CAYTVP010000082.1:5613-13918 GCA_964441675.1 uncultured Solibacteraceae bacterium
CGGTGGGTCGGCCTCGACGTGCCAGTTGTCGAGAGCTCCGGGCAGATCGCCGTCTATCTTGCTACCAGCGAGCTGGAGCGGCGGCTCGACTTTCTCCGCAATTCCGCGGCGAACCTCCTCCGTATCCCGCCCGCCCAGCGGCAAAATGCGCTGAACGGCTTCGGGCAGTTCTTTGCGCAGCAGATTCCAGGCGTGGAAATGATCCTTGTGGATACCGAGATCCGCCGCTTTCCGCAAAATGCAACGGTGAATTTACCGGATGCACAGGGTGTGGTTGCTCTGAACGGCGAGTATCACGCCTGGGTGAACCTCTTCAGTGCCGATTCACGCCTATCGATACTTGTACCCCTCTCGCGCGAATATCTCAGCAACCTCGTTCCCGGCCTCGGCGAAATTTCGTTTATTTCGTTTGACGACGGAGGGTCTGGAGAGCGACGCCGCATCCGTCTTCGTTCGGACTCGGGGATCAGACGCTCAGCGGCGAATCTGACGATCCGCGTTCCGGCTGCGCTCAATCGGTTCGACCTGGAAATTTTCGGAGGCGCCCGGCTCGATGTTGCCGAATGGGATCGTCCCGGAAGTCACATCGGGGCGTTGTTTGGTGTGCGCAGCCGCATGTCGGAGGTACTAAAAGTTCTCTTTTCGCAGAAGGCGGATTGGGATAACAGCTACGCGATTGTTATGCTCACCGCGCTGGGCATAGCGTTTCTTGTTGTAGAAATGATTTCGCTTGCGATCGGAATTTCCCTCAGCCGGACCATCACATTGGCCGTCCACAACCTCTACGAAGGAACGCAGCGCGTCATGGAAGGCGACTTTTCCCATCGCATCCGATTGAAGGGCCGCGATCAGATCGCCGCTTTGGGACAGAGCTTCAACAGGATGACGGAAAATGTCGAGCGGCTTCTCGAAGTGGCAAAAGAAAAGGAACGCTATGAGGCCGAGCTTTCCATCGCGCGCGAGATACAGGCTCAACTCTATCCTCGTACGGTTCCGGAATCTGACTTCCTGTTTCTAACCGCGCTATACAAACCGGCCAGGATGGTCTCGGGTGATTACTATGACTATCGCCGTGTGGGCCCGGACAAGGTAGCCGTGGCGATGGGCGATGTGGCCGGAAAAGGAATTTCGGCGGCACTGTTGATGGCAACAATTCAATCCGCGTTCCGGGCTCGTCTCCACCGCAGCGTAAGTGAAGGTGGACTTCAAACCGCCGATATTGTGTCGGAGCTGAACTTGCACCTGCACGCGAATACGCCCGCCGAAAAGTTTGCCACGTTTTTTCTTGGGATCTACGACGAGTCCAACTCCACGCTCAGCTACACCAACGCCGGTCATCTGCCGCCGATCCTGGTACGCAACGGAAAGACGCAGCGCCTCGAAGTAGACGGCATGGTGATCGGCGCATTTCCATTTGCCAAGTATGGAACGAGCACTGTGCAGCTCGAGCCAGGCGACGTTGTCATCTGGTTCACTGACGGGATCTCGGAACCGGAGAACGAGTATGGCGAGATGTTTGGAGAAGATCGCCTGATTGAGCTGATTCTGAAAAATGCCGGCCGCGGCGACAAGGAACTGGTTTCGACCATTATCGAAGCCGTGGAAAAATGGACGGGTTCTCCTGAGTTACAGGACGACATGACTTTACTCGTGGCGCGCCGCAAATGATCGTTCTTACCCCGGAGGAATCGCGCGAACTCGACCGGCGCACCATCGAGGCCGGCACACCCTCAGAAGAACTGATGCGGCGCGCCTCGACCGGGGTCTTCGAGTTTCTACGCAGCCGTTTCGACCTCTCGCTCGAACGGACCGCAGTCGTGATCGGAAAAGGGAACAATGGTGGGGACGGCGCCATTGTCGAGAAGCTTCTGCGCGACGCCGGCTGCGCAGTGGCTTCCGAAAATCCGACGATCGTTGTAGATGCGGTTCTCGGCACGGGATTGCGCGGCGAGGCTTCGGGAAAGCCCCTGGAGCAGATCCGCTGGATCAATCGCCAGAGACCGAAGGCGAAAGTTGTAGCCATTGATGTGCCAAGTGGCGCAGGAACTTCCGGTGAATCGGTCGTCGCCGATTACACTGTCGCAATCGGAACACTAAAACCCGTGCATGTGCTGTTTCCCTGGTGCGATCAATGCGGGGAAATCACAGTGGTGGACATTGGCCTTCTTCCGGCAGAATCGAAGCTCCATCAAACTGATCTGCCGGTGTTCGCGCCACGCCCTCGCGACTCGCACAAGGGCAATTTCGGACATGTGCTGGTGATTGCCGGGTCTCGTGACAAGCCAGGCGCGGCGGCGATGTGCGGCCTGGCCGCCCTGCGCGCGGGCGCGGGATGGGTGACGGTGACCGCCAAAGTACCGAATCCCGAACTGATGACGACGGACCTTCCACCGTCGCTTGCAGGAATCACTCTGATTGCCATCGGTCCCGGGTTGGGTCTCGAACGCAAGGAACTGGTGCGGGAGCTGTATGCCACTGCGAAGGTTCCGATGGTGGTGGATGCCGATGGATTGAATTCGCTCGTCGATTGGACCCTGCCCGATCCGCCGGCGCCCCGAATTCTCACTCCACATCCCGGTGAATTCAAGCGGCTGGCTCCACTGGATGACCGGATCGCCTCCGCACGCCAATTTGCGCAAACACATAACGTAACGATGGTCTTGAAGGGCTATCGAACGGTGATTGCGCATCCTGATGGCCGCGTGTTCATCAACCCCACCGGTACGCCTGCGCTGGCAAAGGCAGGCTCCGGAGACATACTCACCGGCATGATTGCCGGCTTCTATGCCGCCGAACCGGTGGAGGCGTCCGTCCACGCCGCCGTTTGGCTTCATGGCCGCTGCGGAGAATTAGGCGAGAAGCGTTGGACCGAGCGCTGCCTGATCGCCACTGACCTGATCGAGTTTCTTCCCGATGCAATTCGAAGCGCGCAATGAAGAAGAGATGATTGCCATCGGCCGGGAGCTGGCCGCGGTGCTGCCTCAACGCGGGACTGTCGTGCTGACCGGCGACCTGGGCGCGGGAAAGACAACTCTTGCCAAGGGGATTGCATCCGAGCGAGCGGGCATCCCGATCGATGAGATTTCCAGTCCTACCTTTACGCTCATCCATGAGTACGGGGATCCGCTGCGTGTTTGTCACGCCGATCTGTATCGTCTCGAAACGGATGCGGAGTTCTTCGGGCTGGGTTTGGAAGAGTACTTCGATATGGACACTCTGGTCCTGATCGAATGGGGCGAGCGTTTCGAGCGGTTACTGCTGGAGCCTCCGCATCGGATCGTGATCAGTGTGACTCCTCTTTCCCCTGATACATTTGAGCGACGAGTTCTTTATAGTTCTCCAGGACCTTTGTCCGGCGAACCTTCATTGTCGGAGTAAGCTCGCCCGATTCGACAGAAAAATCTTTGTCCAGAATCTTAAACTTCCGAATCTGTTCGTAGGCTGCGAGCTTTGCATTTACGCGGCTTACGGCCTTCTTGACCTCGCCGTCGACATCCCGCGCCTCGTCGCGGGCCGACGGATTCAGCGTCACCAGGGCCGTCACATACGGGAGGCGATCGCCGGCCAGCACGACATGGCTGATCATTGGCTCGCCTTTGAAAAGCGTCTCGATCAACGCGGGATAGATTTTTTTGCCGTTTGAGGCTACAAGAACTTCTTTCTTCCGTCCGGTGATGAAAACGTAGCCGTCCTCGTCGATTTTGGCGATGTCCCCGGTGTACAGCCATCCATCGCGCAATACGCTTTGAGTAGCCGCCTCGTCGTTGAGATAACCGCGGAACAGCGTCGGGCTATGAATAGCCAGCTCGCCGTCCTCAGCAAGCTTCAACTCGACGCCCGGCAGTGGTTTTCCAATCGAACCCGGCTTTGGTGTTTCCACAGGGTTGAAGATGGTTATGCCACCCTCGGTCAGTCCATAGCCCTCGATCAGCGGTGTTCCGATAGCTTCAAAAAAGATTGCCAGGTCTTTTCCCAGAGGCGCTGCTCCTGAGATCGCATACTTCAAACGTCCTCCCAAACGCTGCCGCACTTTGCGGAACAGTAATTGGTCGCCTATCGCCAGCGGCAAGGTCATCCATGCCGGAACGCTGTCGCCGCGACGGCGATACTCGTTGGCACGCATGCTCAACCCCAGAGAGGCGTAAAACACCTTCTCGGCAATTCCGCCTCGTTTCTTGATCTCGCCGCAGACGTTGGAGTAGATGCGCTCCCAAAGACGAGGCGGTGCCAGCAGCATTGTCGGCTTGATCGCCTGCATCTCGTGCGGCAGTTTCATCAGGCTCTCGGAAAACCAGACGGGCGTCCCGGATACGATCGGCAACAGTTCCACGACGACGCGCTGCGCAATATGAGCCGAGGGCAGAAAGGCGATTGTAGAGTCATGCTGTGTCAAGGGCAGAACGAAGGGACCCATGGAGAGGTTCGCGACGATCGCCCGGTGGGTCACCAGCCCCATCTTGGGCTCGCCTGTTGCTCCGCTGGTCAGGTAGAGTACCGCATCCGAATCAGGCTTAACTTCACTCCGAATCTGACGAAGCAACTCCTTATCCGCCTTCATCGCCTCGCGGCCCATCTGGCGAAGGCCGTCGAGCGTCAACGTGTGCGGGTCATCGCCTTCGAGCAATATCCACGTAAGATCGATCACTTCACCACGGAGACCTTCCGTCAACAGACGGTGCGTCTTGCGATCCTCCACAAACACAACCTTGGCGCCGATAGTGGACAGGTTGCGTACATTGTCGCCGAGCGGGCTTGCGGTATAGAGGGCCGCCGCCACAGCTCCGGCTGTCATGACGCCGATATCAGCCAGATAAAATTCAGCGCGTGTTTCCGAGTAGAGCGCGACGTACTCGCCCGGCTGTACGCCCAGCTTCCGCAGCCCGCATGCGATTTCCACCACCGCATCGCGATATTCGCCCCAGGTATAGGTGCGATACTGGGTCGGCTTCGATCCCGCAATCGGCTGGTGCAAGGCCACGGATTTACTAAATTTGGCCGCCGCCTGTTCCAGCACCGAAAATACCGTGGAGTACGTCATCAACAGCGAGTTTACGATAGCGGTAATGTCACACGAGCACGAATTGACGGTCGCCAGGGCAGTGGCCCAGCAGGCGGGCGCGCTGGCGCTTGAATATCAAGCGAAGGGAATCGAGCCGGAGCGCAAGGCCGATGCATCGCCCGTTACCATTGCCGACAAGGAATCCGAGAAGCTGATTGCCGCAAAGCTGCTCGAAGCCTTTCCCGAGGATGGCCTGCTGGGAGAAGAAGGAGCCACCAGCCAGGGATCGAGCGGCCGCCGCTGGATTATCGATCCGATCGATGGCACGCGCGACTTCGTGCGCGGCAATCCGTTCTGGAGCGTCCTGATCGGATTGGAGGATTCGGGCCATACCGTCGCCGGAGTCGCGCATTTTCCGGTGCTTGGCCGTACTTACTATGCGTCCCGCGGCCGCGGCGCCTTCTACAACGATATGCCTATCCACGTATCCTCGAAGCGAACGGTGGACGAAAGCGTGTTGTTGATGAACGGCCTGTCGCTGATGCATGGCAATACGTTGGGGGAAGCGATCATGCCTCGCCTGATGGAATGGATGCAGGAGTTCTGGGCCGTGCGTTCCTTCGGAGGCAGCTTGGATGCTTGTATGGTGGCGGCGGGACAGGCGGAGGTATGGATTGAGCCCAAGGTTGCGCCCTGGGATCTCGCTCCGCATAAGGTGATTCTTGAAGAAGCCGGAGCGCTATTCTTCACCCTGGGCGGCGAATCGACGATCTATGGCGGGAATGCAATCGCATGCGTTCCCGCGCTAGAGTCGGCCATTAAGGAATTTCTCCACGCCTGACAGCCCGCGCGGTTTAGGGCTTCCAGTCCGCTGTAAAAATATTGAACTCATACCGGCTGCTGGCCTGGTAATCGGAGCTGAACGCCAGTCGCTTACCATCGGGCGAGAACTCGGCAAAACTGGTGAACCCGCCAAAATCGGTGATTTGCTCCAATCCCGAGCCATCGACGTTGATCATGTACAACTCGAACTTGCGCCCGTCGCAATCGTGCTTGTTGGAGCTGAAAATGATCTTCTTTTGATCGGGAGTAAACACCGGCGCGAAGCTGGCGCAGTTGAAATCGGTCAGCTGCTTTTCATTCTTGCCGTCGGCATCCGCCACAAAAATTTCCATCTTCATGGGTGCGACCATGTTCTCGCGCAATAGTGCGCGATACTTTTCGAGAGCATCGTGTGCCTGCGGATGATTCGCCCGCCAAACGATCTTCTTTCCATCCGGCGAAAAGAAGGCGCCGCCGTCGTAGCCGGGGATAGTCGTCAGCCGTTTCTTGTCGCTCCCATCCGTCTTCATCGACCACATATCCAGGTCTCCTGAAGCCATCGATGTGTAGATAATGCGGTCCGTTTTCCAGTTGATGGTGGCTTCAGCATCATAGCCTGGTGTATCGGTCAGCTTTTTGACGATCTTTCCTTGATCGGTGGCAAGGTAAATGTCATAGCTGGCAAATACGCCCCACAGATAACCCTTGCTGCGATCGGGCGGCGGCGGGCATTCCTCGCCTCCTTCATGCGTCGAAGCGTAGACGATGTGCTTGTTATCTTTCAGAAAATACGCACAGGTAGTCCGGCCTTTGCCGGTCGAGACCAGGCGCTGATCGCTTCCATCAGCATTCATGATGAAGATCTGATCGCATTTGTACGGGTCGCGCGTGGATTGAAACACCAGGCGCTTGCCGTCCGGCGACCAGTACGCCTCGGCATTCTGTCCACCCTTGGTTAACTGCTTGATGTTCGCCAGATACTTCGGCTCGGCGCACAAAGCCATCGCAACCAGAAACAGAACCATCCGCATGCTTTCATTGTAGAGATGCTGTTACCCACTTTTGCCGCGGTCCTGCTGGTTTCCCAAACCTTCGATACTTCCACCATCGCAACGGACCTCAAAGGAGGCTACCAAGTGGTGGTCGCAGATATGAACCGCGACAAGCGCCCGGATATCATCGCGCTTGCCAGCGGCATGGATGAGCTTGTCTGGTTCGAGAACCCCAACTGGCAACGCCACGTAATCGTGCGCGGACAGAAACGAATGATCAATTGCGCGGCGTACGACACCGATGGCGATGGCATTCCGGAGATTGTGCTCGCATCGTTGTTCGAAAACCAGCCAAAGAACTCAATCGGCGGCGTTAGCCTGCTCCGGGCGGTCGGCGATCCGCGCGCATACTGGAACCAGAGAGAGATCGACAAGCTCACCACATCGCACCGTATCCGCTGGATGGATTTCGACGGCAGTGGACGGAAAGTGGCGGTAAATGCTCCGCTGGCCGGTTTTGGCGCGGAAGCTCCCGACTTCCGGGCGCATGTGCCGCTGGTTTTCTATCGTCCGGATGAATGGAAGCGCGAGGTGATCACGACGGCAAACGAGGGTGTGGTACACGGTATCTACGTCGACGGGAAATCGATCCTCACCGCCAGCTTTCTCGGAATCCACCGCCACTCCTGGAATGGCAAAGAATGGACACGCGAGGAAGTTTCGAAGGGCGATCCGGCGCCGTGGCCAAAATCCGGATCGAGCGATATTGCAGCGGGGAAAGGATTCCTTGCCGCAATCGAGCCGTGGCATGGAAGCCAGGTCGTCGTCTATGAAAACGGGAAACGGCAGGTGATCGACGACACGCTGAACCAAGGCCACACTATCCAGGTGATGGACGGCGAAACAATCGTCGCCGGCGCCCGCGGCAATCCTCACGGAGTAAATCTTTACCGGCGCGAGGCCGGCGCTTGGCGTAAACAGGTGCTCGATCAGGAGATTGCGGCGAACTCCTGTGAGGTGGCGGATCTGAATGGCGATGGGCGCGCCGACATCGTCTGCATCGGCGGCTCGACAGCGAATCTGAAATGGTATGCGAACCGGCGCTAGCATTGAGGTAATGCAGGTAACAACGCAACCGTTCCCTTCCTCCCGCAAGATCTACGTGGACGGTGTAGCGATGCGCGAGATTGATCTTGCGCCTTCCGCGAGCGAAGCGCCAGTGCGCGTATACGATACGTCGGGCCCGTACACGGACCCGGCCCAATCGATTGACGTCAGCAGTGGTCTTACGCCCCTCCGCGCGCCGTGGATAGCCGGGAGGCAGCCGGCCCGCGGCGCCGTCACTCAGATGGCCTATGCCCGCGAAGGCATCATCACCCGCGAGATGGAGTATGTTGCCACGCGCGAGAGTCTGGGCCGCAAAGGAACTCTCGAGATCACGCCCGAATTCGTCCGCGAGGAAATTGCCCGCGGGCGGGCGATTATTCCCGCG
>CAYTVP010000083.1:0-726 GCA_964441675.1 uncultured Solibacteraceae bacterium
GTAAGATCCAGCAGGTGATCCGCGATAGCCAGCGACGCCGTGGCTCCCGGACTCGGAGCGTTAATCAAATGCAGCGCGTTGGCGCGTTGAACATATTCGAAATCCTGCAGCAGCGTTCCATCGGGAGCCATCGCTTGCGCGCGAATGCCTGAGCCGCCGCGGCGCAGATCGTTCTCCGTGATCTCAGGAACCAGCCTCGCCAGGGACCGGCAGAATTCCTTCCGGCTCAGCGATCGCTTCAACTCATAACCCCACATTCCGGGATAGCGCGATAGAAACTTCCAGAATCCAGGGAATCCAAAGACGTCGGCGACGTCGCCGGGCACGAAATCGATCTTGCGGTAGCCTTCCCGCGCTGTCGCCAGGACGGCATTGGGTCCGCACTCTACGCCACCATGAATCATCCGTGTGAAGTGGACGCCGAGAAATGGAAACTTGGGATCGGGCACCGGATAAATCAGATTGCGGACAAGCTTCTGCGCTTCGCCCTCCAGCATGTAGTATTCGCCCCGGAAGGGAATGATTCGTGTTCCTCGCGTTTCCCCGGCCAGCTCCAAAATGCGATCTGAATACAAGCCGGCGCAATTGAATAGAAAATCCGCGCGAATGCCCCGGATTTGCCAGCCGTTGCCATGTCGCTCGATCCTATCGACCGGTGCGGCTGTCTTCACTTCGCCGCCCGCGGATTCGATCGCCTCGACCATCGCGCGGGCGACGTTGTGCGTC
>CAYTVP010000083.1:736-13872 GCA_964441675.1 uncultured Solibacteraceae bacterium
GGATTCGAGCAGCTGCTTCAGCTTCCGGCACACTGCCGGATAATCGGCAATCCCTTCCTCGGGCACGTGCACGGCGGCAATACCGGCCGCGTGCGGCTCGATCTCCCGCAGCTCGTCGGGGGTGCGCCAGCGAACGTCGCGAAGTCCATTCGCCTGGCCGCGCTCGAGAAGCTCTTTGAGCCGCGGCAGTTCCTCCTCGCCGGTCGCTACCACAACCTTTCCGCAGATCTCGTGCGGAATGCTGTGCTGCTCGCAGAACTCCCGCATGCGCCGGATTCCGGTGACGGCCAGACGGGCCTTCAGTGAGCCGGGTTTATAGTACAGCCCGGCGTGCAGGACGCCGGAGTTATGTCCACTTTGGTGGAGTCCGACACCTCGTTCTTTCTCAAATACAGTCACGCGGGCCGACGGTTTTCGCTCCAGAATCCGGTGCGCTACCGCCAATCCGATGATGCCCGCTCCGACGACGGAAAAGGAAGGCGCTGCCACATCTTGTAGACTAATCGAAAGGCGAATGCTTCTTGCCCGTGAATTTGTTTCCTATCTTTCTAGACAACTGGTACAGTCCCTCAGCCAGGAACAGGTGATCGACTCGGCCGACTCCGCGGCGACGGCCGAATTGATCGCTAACCTGATCGAGACGGACCTGGAGGTTGAGGATCGTCTGAATGACGAGGTGCGTGATCTTCTCGATCAATATTCGGAGTACATGCGGCGCGAAGGCGTCTCCTATCAGGAGATGTTCCGAAGGATCAAGAACCAATTGATCCAGCAACGGAAAGTGATCCGTGCTTCGGGACGCGATACCGGCGACAACATGAAGCTGTCACGGGATAAGGTGAACGATCTTTCCCATAAGATCGTTGCCGATCTCCGCAAGCAGCGGCATGTCCGGGTAAAGAAAGATCAGAACGAGGCGCGCCTGGCGCTGGTAAAAGCGATCACCGGAATTCTGCAGCTCGAAGACAAGGTGGACCGGGATGCGCGCAAAAAGGTGCGTACCATCAAGCGCGATATCCCGGAAGGCGGCGAGGAATGGGATCTGCTGCATAAACGGTTCTACGCCGAGGAACTGAAGCGCCTGGGAATCGATCTCGGCTCGCGCTAGACCCCTGATGGCTGACATCGTCGTCACCGGAAGCCTGAACATGGACTTTGTGGTTCAGGTGACGCGGCACCCGCGTCCCGGGGAGACGGTTCTTGGGCGCGATTTCCAAACGATTCCCGGAGGAAAGGGCGCCAATCAGGCTTGTGCCGCGGCGCGTCTGGCCGCCCCCGAAACGGTGGCGATGATCGGTGCTGTGGGCCGCGATTCGTTTGGAGTGGCGTTGATAAAAAGCCTCGAAGACGCGGGTGCCGATACTCGTTGGATTCAGACGCTTGACGGCGCCACGGGTGTCGCCCTGATCACGGTAGCCGACAAGGCGGAGAACTCGATCGTTGTCGCCTCTGGGGCAAATTTCGCATTGGCACCCGACGGAGTTCGTCAGTCGAGTGCAGCATTCACGAATTCGAAGTTTGCGCTCTTTCAGTTGGAGACGCCGCTCGACACTGTTGTAGAAGCGATGCGTCTCGCCCGTGAAGCTGGTGCCCGAATCATTCTGGATCCCGCGCCGGCCCAGGAACTGCCGGGGGAGCTTCTGTCCCTGGTCGACATCCTTACCCCGAATGAAACCGAGGCATCGGCACTTCTGGCTGTCGATAAGATTGAGGATCCGATTCGGGCGGCACAGGATCTCCGTGGCCTGGGTGTCGCCGCGGTTTTGATCAAGCTGGGAGACCGCGGGTGTTTCTACTCCGATGGCTCAACGAGCCTGTCCGCTCCGCCATTCCCAATCGAGGCGGTGGACACTACCGCGGCTGGAGATTGCTTCAATGGAGCGCTGGCGGTGGCCTTGGCTGAAGGATCTTCCATGGATCAGGCTCTCCGTTTTGCCAATGCCACTGCTGCCCTTTGCTGCACACGCTTCGGCGCCCAATCTTCTTTGCCAGCCCGCGAGGACGTTGAACAACTGCTGGCCTCATCCGGCGCTTGATTAAAATGTTGGTATTACGATCCTAAAAATCGTAATACTATGGAACGGATGGCCCGGTTTCTTATCATTGCCTGCCTGTCCGTCGTTGCTGTGGGTCAGACGGCGTTAACAGGCGGCTTAGCGGGCAAAGTCACCGATCCGAGCCGTGGAAGAATTCCCGATGTAACCGTGTCCTTGAAGAGCGAAAGCCTCTCGGTCACGCGAACGGGGACGACTGATGCTGGAGGGGCGTTTCTTTTCCTGAACCTGATTCCGGCCGCCGACTATCAGTTGTTGGTGTCCAGAGACGGATTTGCGGCCGTCTCTCAGCAAAACGTACGCGTCGTGTCGGGGGAGATTGGGACCGCTCCCGATATTGTCCTGGCGCCCTCGCCACTGAAGGAGCAAATTGAGGTAATAGGCGCAGTTTCTGACGTAGCAACGGACACCACCGAATTGGGCACCAGCGTGGATCAGAAAGTTCTGTCGACGCTGCCCACCAACGGCCGCAACTTTGTGCGGTTCGCGTTGGTGGATCCGCGGGTCCGGAACTCTGCCGGTTTGGGAGGTGATGGATTTGCGCAGAACCGGCTTTCGGTAAACGGGAACACATTCCGGGACACGCAGTGGCGCCTGGACGGCAACACCAACTACGACACGCTTTTCAACAATTCGCCGCTTCAGCGATTGTCACTTTCGTCCATCCAGGAATTTCGTGTTTTGACAAATCAGTTCAACGCCGAGCATGGATCGACATCGTCCGGCATGGTGATCACCACGACGAAATCCGGCACGGACGCGTTTCATGGAGAAGCATTTTTCTATGGCCGGCCGAGCGGTATCCAGGCGCGTCCGCCGCTTGCAAATCTACGTGTTCCCAATCAGCTTTTGCAGGAAGGCGGCGCGATCGGCGGACCGTTGGTGTCGGGCAAGGCTTATTTTTTCGGCAGCTACGAGCGAATCGATCAGGCTCGCGGGTCTTTTTACCAGGGGCCGTCTCCCGATTTCTTTATTGGCAATTTTCAAGACAATCTGGCACTGGCCAAGTTCGATTTCCGGCTCAGCGACAAGCACCAGATTTCTGCGCGCGCCAACGCGCATCGCGACACAAACAATAATCCGAACGACCGCGTTGGTGGTCTTCTGCAGCCGAGCACGGCGAACTTATCCCTCGGGCAATCTGTTGCCGGACAAGTGACGGATACGACGATCTGGGGTCAGGTGGTGAACGAACTTCGCGCCGGGTACACAAACGCTGTCCCTTCGAGCACGGTACCTCTTGTTCCGCAAGTAACCGTAACCCGGCCCGGTTATGCCACCGACGGCGGTTCCAGTTTTTCGACGGCCCGTACTGAAGTGTTTCAACTTGCGGATCAGGTGAGCTGGCAGCGCGGAACTCATACGCTGAAGGCGGGCGTTGATTTCATCCGCAGAAAGGTGCGCGACCGCCAGTTCGATCTATATGGCGCATACACATTTGCGGCCGGACCGCCGGTGGAGGGAGTTGGTCCCACGCTCTACACTCAGCGATTCGGTGTTGCCGATCTGACGTATGGTCAAACCCAATGGGCAGCTTTTATACAGGATTCCTGGCGGGCTGGTTCTCGCCTCACCTTGAACCTGGGCCTTCGCTACGACTACCAGTCGATCCTGAACGACGCGGCAAACTTCGGTCCGAGAGCCGGATTTGCCTGGGATGTGCGCGGTACCGGATCGACGATCCTGCGCGGCGGCTATGGGCTTTACTATGATCAGCCGTTCTTCCACGGTTTGACCCAGCGATTTCTGCTGAATGCGGTGGATGCGCCGTTTGCCACGTACTCGCTGGGACCGGGCGACCCGGCATTCCCGGCGTACCCGGCGTCCTATCCGCCTACGCAACCGCCGCCCGGGTTGAGCCTGGCTCCGCGCAATGTTGTGATCCGAAACAATACGCTATTGGGCCCTTATACGCAGCAGTGGACCATCGGAGTGCAGCAGCGCCTTCCAGGCGAGTGGATGCTCACCATCGATGGAATTCGCAGTCTTTCCGTGAAGCAGTTTCTGCACTACAACCTGAATGCGCCGTCGCCATTCCCGCGGACCACCGCCGGGCAAATGCGTACTGTAGCCGAAGCCGATCGAACCCGTCCGATGTATGATCCCGCTGCCGGCGTGTCTCTCTACCAGGGTGTAGCCGTGCGAGATGTCCGGTTAGCCACCAATGGCGGGACGGCCACCTACCATGCGCTCGACGTCAGCGTATCGAGGCGCTACGGCCGGCGATATCAGGTGACTGCGCATTACGTTTACTCGTCGGCGTTAAATTCGATTACCGATGACCACCTTGGAGCGAATCCGCAGGAGTGGAGCGATGTACAACGCGCCGAGCGCGGAATGAGCGATTTCTCCCAGCGAAATCGCTTCGTCGGAAATGGCACTGTGCTTCTGCCGGGGAATATCAATCTCGCCGCCTTCCTGGTGATCGCGTCTGCTCTCCCCGTGAATGCACTGACCGGCGTTGACAACAATGGGGACACCACTAACGTAGATCGCCCCGCCGGATTCGGACGCAATGCCTTCCGTGGCACCCCGCACCGCAATCTTGATGTCTCACTCTCACGATCGTTTGTTCTGACGGAGGCGCTTCGGTTGGAGGTTCGCGTGGATGCGTTGAATGTTTTCAACAATCAGAACTACTACTCGTTCAATCGTGTGTACGGCAACCTGGCAACTCCGTCCGCCACTTTTCTTTCACCAATCGCAGGCATATCGAATACGGATCCTGCCCGCCAGTTTGTCTTTGGGCTGAAACTTTTATTTTGAGGAGATTAGATGAAACGATTTCGCATATCTATTTTTGCCGTGGCGTTAACCGGCTTGAGCCTGTTCGGCCACTACACATGGCTCGAAACGAAGGCGGAATTGAAGGCAGGCGAGAAGACGACGGTCAAAATCGGCCATGGCCATGAAGTTACCAACAGCGAGTCCGCAATCAGCCTGAATGGGTTAGAGCTTGTGGCGCACGCTCCTTCGGGAAAAAAGATACCGCTGAAACCGGTTGCTTCCGCCGCGTATCTGGAGGCCAGCTTTACCCCGGATGAAATGGGCGTCTACCGGTTTGTTTTAACGCAGGATCGGGGCGTCATGAGTCAGACAACCAAGGGCTATAAGGCGGGCGGACGCGATGTTCATCCGGATGCGAAGACGTCGATGAAACTCTGGCGCTCTGCCTCGGTATACGCCTGGACCCAAGGGGCGAAGTATCAAGCCGGTAAACCTTTGGGGCTCCCGCTCGAAGTGATTGCCGATCGCAAAGCGGACTCACTGGAGCTAACCGTGATGCGAAACGGAAAACCGGCGCCGGGCGTCGAAGTCGGAGTGAACGTTGCGGGCAAGGAAGACGCCGATCCGATCGGAAAGACCGACGGCAGCGGTAAACTGCTCTATAAGGTTCCCGTCAGCACTAAAGGCGCAATGTTATTGGTAGCAACGCTATCGGAACCGGCGGCCAAAGGTGCGAACTACGATAAAGATAGTTTGACGTCAACTCTCGAGCTTACCTGGTAGCCGATGCATATCTCCGACGGAATCCTGCCAACCACAGCCTGCGTCATCGCTCAGGGTGCGGCTCTGGCGGGCGTCTGGTGGACGGGCCGCAAAGTGGAACCCGACGAAGTGATCCGGATGGGACTACTTTCGTCGGCTGTCTTTGCGGTATCGATGGTTCACTTTCCGGTCGGCGGGACCTCTGTTCACTTGAGTCTCCTTGGATTAGCCGGCATCCTGTTGGGACGGCGCGCCGTTTCCGTTTTATACGTGACGCTTTTGTTTCAGGCGCTGCTGTTCCAGCACGGCGGGCTGCTGGCACTTGGAGTGAACGTCCTCAATCTGAGTGCAGGCGCGTTGGCCGCGGCGGCAATTTGGCGCGTTAGTACGATTCCGGAGAGCCTGCGCTCGCTCGCGGCCGGGTTTATCGGGGCGATGCTTCCGGCTCTATTGATGGGAGTTGAGTTTTTTTACGCCGGCTATGGCAAAGGTTTCGGAGTTGTGGTTACCATCTACACTCTCGTTGCGCTCATTGAGGGTGCCGTAACAAGTTTTGTTGTCGCGTATCTGCGGCGCGTGAAGCCGGCAGTGCTCTCGCGGGCCGCGGCGTGAGAACGCCGATCCTCCTTATGTTGTTCTCCGCCGCCCAGTATGCTCACGATCTACAAGTAACGTGGCAGACAGTGGGTCCAGCGGTGATCGTAGATTGCCGATATGCCGGAACCGAACCCGCTGCATATGCGAGCGTCCTGGTATATTCGCCAGCCGATGCAGAAAGCGAATTTCAGAACGGCCGCACGGATACACAGGGGCGCTTCAGCTTCGTGCCGGATCGAGACGGTCATTGGAAATTTATCGTGGACGATGAAATTGGCCACCGTGTCGAAAAAGTGATCGAGACAGGTGTCGAGAAGCGTCTCCCGGCCGGCGCTACTCCGATGTGGCAAAACATGTTGACTGGGGTGTCGTTGATTGCCGGGGCTACCGGATTCCTCTATGGCTGGAAGGCACGACGCGCGGGCTAGATTGGTCGCCGCGCTGGCGGCGATTGTCATCGTATCGACGACGCCGGTTGGCGCGTGGTCCAGTTTTGCCGCTTATGGAGCGATCGTTGCTATCGCTGTGATTGTGAGCCGAATTCGCGTCTCTCCGCTGGCCGGACGTGTGGCGCTAGGGCTGCCATTCGTGGTCCTGGCGACAGTGCTCCTCTGGCTCGCCGAGGGATGGCCGCGGGCCGTATCGGTGGGGCTGAAAGGAGTCATGGCTTTAACGATTGCGTCGCTGCTTGCGTTAAGCTCCAGCGTACCGTCGTTGATTACGGCTGTGCGAAAGCTGGGGATGCCTCGATCGATCAATCTGGTATCCGCGATGATGCTGCGCTACTCGGTCATGCTGTCGGAGGAGTTTTCGCGAATGAACCGCGCGCGCATTTCCCGATGCGGCGCGCCCTTGTCGGGGCTCGCGCTGTTTCAGGTGCACAGTAACCAAACGGGGTTGTTATTGGTACGCAGTTGGGAACGCGCGGAACGGATTCATAATGCGATGTTGTCCCGCGGCTTTACCGGAGTGATGCCCGAGATCACCCCGGAGCGCGTGCAAGGAAGAGAAGTGCTGCTTCTGAGCGCAATGATTGTCGCGCTCCTGGCAGCGCGCCTAGTTCTTGGTTAGCTCGACCACGGTCAGCTTGTTTGCTTCTACCGTGACGTCGCGTTCCATTTCGTAGGCGGAGTTCTCAATCTTCAGCTTGTAGGTACCCGGCGCGATTAGAATTCCACTGCCCTTGTTGTTCAACTCATCGACGTGGCCATAGAACTGGCCATTCAAATAGACCGCGCCCGTGTCGCCGCTGGCCACCGAGAGAAAGCTATTCGGACCATCGCCGCCCAGTCGGAGCGTGCCGAAAGGACCTTCAGGGAGCTTTGCGGGCGTCAGCTTAAACTTCACCGTGGTCTTCTTTTTCGGCGTAATCGTCACTCTGGTGGTGTAGGGTTCGTAACGAGGGTCCCGGATAGTAACTTCATGGTCGCCGACGGGTACGGCATAGGTCTCAGCAACCGTAAAGCGGGAGATTGGTCCGAGATATTTTCCATCCACAAAGATGGCGGCGGAACCTGGCTTGCCTTTCGCCACGATTTTCCCTTCTTCCTGGGCAACGGCAGGGAGGGCGGAGGCAGCGGCTAATAGGACAACTGCGTAAGCTTTCATACATATACAGAATATCAAGCGTTTGACCGCTACGTTTGATAAAGTGGAGCGTAGTACATGCGGGACGGTGGTGGAACACCGCGAAACGCCTCTCTGGCGCCCACACCGGTGACGAAGATCGCGGCGCTTGAGTCAGCTGTCAGTTCTGTCATTCGAGGCAAAGCGGAAGTAGTTCGTCTGGCGGTCGGTTGTCTTCTCGCACGTGGACATCTGTTAATCGAAGATGTGCCGGGAGTGGGCAAAACGACGCTCGCGCACGCGTTGGCGCGGGGAGTATCGAGCGATTTTCATCGTCTGCAATGCACCACGGACATGCTGCCGAGCGACATCGTCGGTGTCACGATTTATAACGCGCATACCGGTGAGTTTGAATTTAAGCGCGGCCCGGTCTTTACGAATTTTCTGCTGGCGGACGAGATCAATCGCGCAACACCGAAAACGCAATCGGCTCTTTTGGAAGCAATGAACGAGGGGCAGGTAACGGTGGACGGCCGGAGCTGGATACTCGAACGGCCCTTTATGGTGATCGCAACCCAGAATCCCGCCGAACATCATGGAACATACCCGCTGCCTGAATCTCAATTGGACCGCTTCCTGATGCGTATCCGGATCGGCTATCCCGATGCGGAGAGCGAGAAGCAGATTTTGAGGGCGGGAGAGACATCCGACGCGGAACTGCCGGTTGCTGTGCTCGATCAGAGTGAGATTCTTGAGTTGCAGGCTCAGACCGCTGAGGTATCTGTCGACGAGGCGATCGTCGATTACATGATGTCGATCGTCGAGAAAACACGCGATCATGAGGCGCTTTCGTTGGGGGTCAGCCCGCGCGGGGCGCAAATGCTCTATCGCGCGTCGCAAGCGCTGGCCATGGCTGAGGGCCGCGAATACGTAATCCCCGATGACGTCAAGCGCACGGCGGTTCCTGTGTGCGGCCATCGAATTGTGGTGAATAGCCGGTCGGTTCTATCGCGGCGCTCCGGCGACGCCGCGGAACGGGTTATCCGCGACATCCTCACTCAGACCGACGTACCTTTGTAGGGAAGACCAATTATGAAGACAGCAATCATCGGGTTGCCGATGACGGGCAAGACAAGTCTGTTCACGATTTTTACCGGCGTTCATGAACCCGCGCGAATGGGCCAGATGGAGGCGCGGTTGGGAGTTGCGAAAGTCCCCGACCCGCGCGTGGATGCGCTAGCAAAGATCTTTCAGCCGCCCAAGGTGACATACGCCACGGTGGAATACCTCGATTATCCGTCGATTTCGAAGGAAGCACTCCAAAACGCTGCTTATCTGGGAGGGCTCCGTACGGCGGATTCTCTGGCGCACGTACTTCGTGTGTTTGAAAGCGACACGGTACCGCATGAGAAGGGCTCCGTCGATCCGCTGCGGGACGCCGAGGATGTCGAAACGGAGTTGATTCTCAGCGACCTGGTGGTCATCGAGAAGCGCTTGGAACGCCTCGAGAAAGATCGTAAGAAGCTCAAGAATCCCGAGCTCGATAAGGAGTTCGAATTGTTGACGGTTGCCAAGGCATTGCTCGAGGACAACCGCCCGCTGCGTGAGCTGGAGCTGGATGCCGAATCGGAGAAACGGCTGCGGGGATTCCAGTTTCTCTCGCAGAAGTCGATGCTGTACGTTCTGAATCTTGGCGAGGAAGATGCGCCGCGGCTGCACGAAGTGGAGCGGCAATTCCGTGAAGGCCCGCTCGGCCAAAAGAAAAAGGCCGGCGTTGTTGCGATTTGCGGAAAGATCGAGGCGGAGTTGGCCGAGCTCGGCAAAGACGAAGCTGCGGAACTCCTGGTCAGCTATGGCCTGAAGGAATCAGGCCTCGAACGGCTGATCGAAGCTACCTATAATCTGCAAGGGCTGATGTCATTCCTGACGGCGGGCGATACGGAAGTCCGCGCGTGGACTGTCCCCGTGGGCTCAAAGGCGCCCCAAGCCGCGGGCGCAATCCACACGGATTTGGAGAAAAAGTTCATACGCGCTGAAGTGGTGAACTGGAAGATGCTGGTTGACCATGACGGCTACTCGGGACTGAAGGAGAAGGGGTTGATCCGGCTGGAGGGGAAGGATTACGTGGTCGCTGACGGCGACGTTCTGGTAATCCGCCATGGATAGCCGTAGCATCAGCGATATCAGAAGCTGAACTGAAGACCGAGTTGCAGACGCCGCGCGGGGCGCGCCGAGATCGGTTGTTCGAAGAACGACGAGCTTTGGTTGCCGACGATCTCGCTGTAGTTGGTGTGGTTCAGGATGTTGAAAGCATCGACGGTAATGCGCATGCGTAATCCGCCGTCGAGCCGGTCATCGAGGAAAGTCATTTCCTTCGACCAGCGCACGTCCAGGAGGTAAGCTCCCGGACCTTTGGCTGTGTTCCGATCCACTCCCGGTGGACGATCGTCTGTGCGCCCGTCGTTATTGTCGTCATGGCCGGTCGTGATCGAATACGGACGCCCGCTCAGCGCGCGCATTGCGATTCCGAGATCGAAGAACCGGCCAACCTTCGCTGTCCCCATCATTCGGAAGCTATGCCGGGCATCGAAATCGGCGCGTGCCCACTCCCCCGCAAATGTGTGGCTGTTCGCCGGAAACCATTCCGCGCCGCCGGTGTTGTTTCGCGCGCTCGCTAAGCGGTAGGTTACCTTGCCTGTGAAGTAGCGGGAGAGGCGGGCGTTCCAGTTGAATTCCACCGCATATCTTTTCAACGTCGCAGCGGATTCGATCGTTTGGAGCACGCCCACGGTCGAGTCAGGGCGAATCGAGCTGCCCGGCAGCGGAGCGTTGGCGTCGCGCGACCGGAGCAGGCTGACGCCTCGCGTTCCGATGTAGGCCAAAGAAAAATTGCCGATATTGCCGACCTGCCGCTCGATAGTGAAGCCATGCTGCACAAGGTACGGCATCCGTATGCCTTGAGAGAATCGGACGATATTCGGCGGCAGGACGTCACTCCCGCTGCCGGACGGAGGATTCGGCCATGACGGGTTCTGAACGAGAATCTGGCGGAGACGCACGCCGTCGTACAGCAGGGTATCGGAATACGTCGAGGTTCGCATTCGATCGTAGAAGATGCCGATTCCGGCGCGAATTACGGTCTTTCGATCTCCCGGCGACCACGCGAGCGAAATTCTCGGCGCGAAATTGTTGGAATCCGGCACGGCATTCAGCCAGTCCCACCGCACGCCTGCGGACAACAAGAGGTCGGGCCGGATGCGCCACTCGTCCTGGATAAAGCCCGAGACGTTCGCCGCCCAAAACGGCAGCAGGCCGTTGCCCTGTTGAATGCTGTAGTAGAGCGGATTGCCGGCGTTGTAGTCGTCAAGAGTGGCGAACGTATACGTCCCCCCGAAATTGTTGAAGTTGGAAAGACGAGTACGAGAAAGTCGCGGTACTTGAACTCCCGCGCGAACGAAGTGTTTTCCTTTCGTCCACGACAGGATCTGCGAAAGCCGGAAATCCCAGGCACGTTCCCGTTGATCGATCTGAGCGCCGCCGGAGGAGAACGCGCCCTGAACGTCGATGAGACGGTTTGGATTGACCGCGATACTCGATTCGGCATCCCGCTCCACACGAAGAGAAAGTTCGCCAAGGAGGGAGGGTGTGAATACGCTGCTGATGCTTTGAAAAAAGCGGTGTTCCGACTCCGCCGCCATCACAGCCAGTTCCGGAAGGTTGAAGCCGCCGACATTTTCCGCGGCTAGAGATTCTTTCGAATACTGGTAGCCCGAGACCAGGTTGTGTTTGGTTCCCAGGTTGTAATACAGCCTGCCGTTCCATGCCCAATCCACTTCGGGTGTGGGAAAGTTCTGGCGAAGCTCGCCGCTAGGGGTCTGGGCATAGATCAGCGACTGCAGCTTGTCATTTTCACGCTCGAAGCCCAACAGGAATCTCGTACTTGACCCTTTGCGCACCGGTCCCGTCAGCGTCCCTTCAAAGGCGCGCCGCTGTTGTTGTGCCCTCGTTTCTGCTAACGGGTTTCTGGCGTCCAGATTCGAATCGCGTAGCAACGCAAGCACCCGGCCGTGATAGCGTTCGGTTCCGGACTTCGTGCGAATTTCAACTCTTCCCCGGCCAGGGCGCGAGAACTCGGCCGAATAGGGGTTGTTGTTCACCTTAACTTCCTGAATCATGCTGGGAGAAATCCGTTCGCCCGTGGCATCCAGGCCGTCGACGATGATGTCTCCGCCGTCGGGGCCCGATGAGCCCGGGTCGAGAAACTCCGAAAGAAGTCCGATAGCATCCCTGTCCAGTACCGGCAGCGTTTGAAGATCCTCCACGTTCATTCGCGTGGTATCTGTATTCGCCGTTGAATCGATGCCGACGCTGTCGATTTGGTCTGTGACGGTAACCTGGCTCGACACCTCGAGTAACTTCAGCTCTACTCCGATTTCCTTCCGTCCGGGTGCGGTCACAGTCTCCTGCCATTGTTCGAAGCCATCCTTCTGAACAGACAAAGTCAATTTCCCTGTAGAGGTTTGAAGGAACTGAAAGTCGCCGTCACGTAAGGTTTTGGTGTCTTGTGTTTTGCCTGAGGAGTCTGTCAGGCGAACCAGCGCATCGGGAATAGCGGCTCTGCTTTGATCGGTGACCCTTCCACTGATCTGGGCGTCCGCATTTTGAACGCAGATCGCCAAAAGTGATAACAAGACTAACGGCGATGGATTTCCCAAATGTCTCACTTGGCAGCAATTCCGAGTGAATTTGGGGTACTCGCGTACCCATGCATTTGTTTGATGCGCCTACCGCCACGATCAAGCTATTTTCCGGCCGGTGCGCTCTGATACGTGCTTCTCATTCTATCCGACGTTTGTAGATTGATCCGGAATCTGCTCAACCATTTCTGTCAACCATCCGGCGGACCAGCAGCAATTGTCCCAAGTGATAGGAGTTGTGATCGGCGATCACGAGCGCCTCGCGAAGGAGAGTTTGGCCATCACCCCAGGGAAACGGTTGAAATAAATCGCGTTCCGGGTCTTCGATCAGTGCTGTGAATTCGCCCATGCTCCTCTCGATAGCGGCCACGGAAGCGTGCCAGTCCGCATCGCTGGCGGGCGCTGGCGTTTTCGGCCAATAATCGCCCGGCCATATCAGGCGCACGTAGCCTTTGGGATCGTCGCCGGAGTGTTCCGAAAGTGGGACGGTGTCCCGAGCCCCACTGTATAGAACGATATCCTCGAGCGCGATCCGAATGTGTTCCAGAAGCTCCCATGCCGAGTGAGGCGAACCCGGCGGGCGGATTCCCGCCTTCGCCACCGGAAATCCCTCGACCACGCCGTTAAACGTGATGTGCGCCCCGCCACCGTCTAGCAGTTCCAGCAGATGCTTTCGAAGTTCGTACTGAGGCATCGATTCGGCTCTCATTCAACCACCCTTTGTGGCAACACT
>CAYTVP010000084.1:0-13839 GCA_964441675.1 uncultured Solibacteraceae bacterium
ACAATCCGCGATATCATGCGGCAAACGGAGGTGGATGGATATCGCTTCCACGATCTCATTCTGGCTGTAGTGAAGAGTGTTCCGTTTGAAATGAGACAACAGAAGCAGGAGCGCTGAGATTATGTTTGTTGCGCAGAAGTATCTTTCCCGCCGGACGCTTTTGCGAGGTGCCGGTATTTCGCTGGGTCTTCCATTGCTGGACGCGATGATCCCGGCCTTTGCAGCGGAGAGGTTGACCGCCGCAGCCCCAGTGCGCCGCCTTGGCTTCATCATCTATCCGCTGGGCGTCGATCAGGACCGCTGGCGGCCGAAAGGCGACGGGGCCGGTTATGAATTTAGCGAAGCACTGGCGCCGCTTGCCCCGCATCGGGATAAGTTCGTCATATTCAGCGGACTTTCCTCAGATCCGGATCGAACCAAGGCCGGATTCCATGATCGCGCGCTGGCCTCGTTTCTCACTGGCGTAGAGCCCACAAAAGGTAAAGTCCATGTCGGCATTTCAGTGGATCAGCTGGCCGCCAAGACGCTGGGTAAGGAAACTCCGTTTGCGTCGCTCGAGCTGTCTACCGAGACAAACACCGCTGGCGCCGCGCACGTTGGGCCGGTGTTCAAGAGTGCGACGACTCCGCTGCCTTTCGAATACAATCCCCGGCGCGTCTTTGAGCGTCTGTTCGGAGAAGGCGGCAAGATCGACCCCGTCGCTTCGGCTGCGCGGGACGCCGCCGACAGGAGCAGTCTGGACAGCGTTACCGAACGCATCGCGGAGCTGAAATCGCGGCTTGGCGCAGGCGACCGGCGAAAGCTGGACGAGTACGTGGAATCGATCCGGGACGTGGAACGGCGAATTCAGGTAGCTTCCCAGAAGAGACCGACCGACCTTCCGGAGATGAGCCGGCCGGCAGGTGCTCCGGATTCATGGCCCGAGCATGTGAAGTTGATGTTCGATTTGCAGGCTCTCGCTTTGCAGGCCGATCTGACCCGTGTCTGGACTTTTATGTATGCCCGCGAGGCGACGTCGATCAACTATCCGCACCTGGATATTTCGATGGGCCACCACGAGATCTCGCACCATAACTTCGAGAAGGACAAGCTCGACGCCCTGGCGAAGATCAATGTCGACCAGTCGCATTTGTTTGCCTATTTCCTCAGCAAGCTGGAAGCCATCAAGGAGGGCAACTCGACACTGCTCGACCACTCGCTGCTTCTGTACGGCAGCAATCTGAGCGTGCCGACATCGCATAGCCAGCGCGATCTGCCGATTATCGTCGCGGGCGGAGCAGCGGGCCGGGTCGCCGGGGGACGCTACGTGAAGTTCCCGGGTGATGAGACGCCGCTGACGAACCTGTACCTGACGATGCTCGATAAGGTTGGCGTGCCGACCGAGAAGCTTGGCGACAGCACCGGACGGCTGAACCGTCTGGAGGTCTAGCTGGCCATGTTGCGAGCGCTGGTTGTTTTGCTGACATGTTCTCTCGCGTCGCTCGCATCCGGGCGGGATGCCGGAGCGCTCCTGGCTGCGGTGCGCAGCGACGATGCCAGGGCCGTGGAGTCGCTCTTAAAGCAGGGCGTTAACCCGAACGAGCGCGAAGACGATGGCGCGACAGCATTGGCGTGGGCTGCGATGCGATCGAACCGCACGATTACGGCGTTGTTGCTCAAGGCCGGCGCGGACCCCAATCTTACAAACGAGATGGGCATTGGTCCCCTCGCGCTGGCAATCACCAATGGTTCAGCAGAAATTGTGACCGAATTGCTGAATCATCGGGCGAATCCCAATGTTGCTCGCGAGAATGGTGAAACGCCGCTGATGCTCGCTGCGCGGATGGATCGCGTAGACATCATGAAGCAGTTAATTGCCGGCGGGGCGGACGTAAACGCTCGAGATCGAAAGTTCGGCCAAACGGTATTGATGTGGGCTGCCGGCACGCCGGAGGCCGTGAAGCTTCTTGTCGACAACGGAGCTGATGTCCATGCAACGTCGAACACCTGGGACGTTAAATACACGATCTATCTGCCGACCACGGTAACCCTCGGCAAAACAGGAATTCCGTGGAATAACGAGGGCAACTACAACACGAAAAAAGGTGGTCTCAACGCTCTCTTTTTTGCGGTCCAGAAAAACGATCTCGAATCCACCAAGATACTGTTAGAGGCCGGCCTGGACGTCAACTCCACCTCCGCCGACGGAACAACCCCGCTGCTGGCGGCCCTCTATAAGTGGGACCCGCCGAAAGGTACGTTTGTTCCGGGCCGCGGTGCTCCCGCGACGGCCGGAAGTTCGCAACGCTTCAATCCGGATCTTGGGATCGCCAACTTACTGCTGGATCGGGGCGCGAAGGTGGATGTCACGGACGGCTCCGGATATACTCCGCTGCATGGAGCCGCCCTGGCGGTGGCAAAGGCTGCCCGCAGTGGCGCGCGGCAGAAGGGCGCGTATGGACAGACGGCCGCGGCGCTGGCCCTTGGAACAGATGACAGTCCGGGCTCCCAAACGGCGCTGAAGGATTCTCTGGCGCTCGTAAGCCGTTTGCTTGAAGCCGGCGCCAATCCGAATCAACAGACGGTCTATCCGACCGGAGGACCCGCCGGAGATGTTCGCATTAACCCGGCGCCGCCCGGCTCTTCTCCAATGCACATCGCAGCTAGTTCATCCAGCGTGGAACTGATTCGAATCCTTTCCGATCATGGCGGCGACCCCACCATCATCCGCAAAGATGGTCATTCCCCGTTTTCCGTTGCGGTTCTGGCCGGCGATCTGGATATCGTAAAGGAGTTGGTCGCCCGCGGAGCGGATATTCAAACCACCTTAAGCCCGCGGGACAAGATCCCCGATCCGGTGGAAGCGATAACGCTTGCGCGCGAGAATCAGTCGATGCTACACCTGGCAGCGATTCAAGGCAAACCTGAGCTGCTGGAGTTTCTCGTATCGAAGGGCGCGAAGCTGGATGTCCGAAATTCGATGGACGAAACGCCGCTGGATCTTGCCGATAAGCAGGAGCGTTATCGCGAAGCCATCCAGCGTCAAGGGGCGGAAGACGATCCGGAGAAGCTGAAGAAGATCGTTCGAAAAACGGATGGCACCGACACATTGAAGAAGCTGGCAGCTTCGGCAGCTTCAGCGGAAAATCGCTAGACCCAGCCGGGAAGAACTTACCTGATCATGATTCAAACGCCAAGGTGGTCAACCCGCCGGGAACTTCTTGCCGCGGGCGCCGCGGCAGCAGCCCTCGTCTCGCCCTCAGATGCGCAAGCCGAGGAAGCTGCGATTCCGATCATCGATACGCACTTTCATTTGTACGACCCCACCCGGCCGCAGGGTGTACCGTATCCAAAGACTCCGAACCCTAAGCCATTCCTTCCGAAGGATTTTGTCGCCTCAGCTGTTCCTCTTGGCATCGTTGGCGGCATCAAGGTTGAGGCCAGTCCCTGGGTTGAAGACAATCTTTGGGTTTTGATGATTATTCAGGATGAGCCGATGATTGTTGGCATGATCGGCAACCTGGATCCGTCCAAGCCGGAGTTCGGCGAGTATCTGGAACGATACCATCGCAATAAGCTATTCCTCGGAATCCGCTACGGTAACGTCTGGGAGAGCCAAAACCTGGTAGCAGTGGTTGACCGGCCGGACGTTATCGCGAACGTAAAGACGTTTGCCCAAACCGGCCTCACATTCGAGGTAGCCAATCCGCGTTTGGATTTGATCGACGCGACTGTGCGACTGACCGATAAAGTTCCCGATCTGCGTGTCGTGCTCGGTCACCTGCAAGCTCTTCCTCTCCCCAAAGACCCCCAGGTTTTGAAGACCTATACGGACAATCTCAGGAAGCTCAGCCAGAGAAATGTGTACGTGAAAGTCTCCGGCGTGCCGGGCATGCGGGCGGGAACGCCGCCGCCTGCCGATCCCGAGGCTTACAAGACCTCGTTGGACCTCTTCTGGGAGGTTTTCGGAGAAGACCGGATCGTTTACGCGGGTCGAAACAAAGCGGCGTTGGAGATCCTGAAGGCATACTGCGGAAAAAAAGGCCGCGGCGCCTCCGAAAAGTTCTTCTGGAAGAATTCCATACCCGCGTTCAAGTGGATCAAACGCGATCCAAAACAGCCGGAGCTGACCTGATTTCAGGACCCGGATCGCGTGTTTGAGCCCTTCTGCCCTCCGTAAGTGGTTGACTCGTATCGAAATTACATAACTTTTACACGGCAAGTCATTGGCGCTTGTTAGTTTGGAACTGAGAGGCCCCTTGACAGATCTTTTCATCCAAAAAGACAGAAGCAAGCTGAACTGGCCCACAGTCATCGCCTTCAGCGCTTTCCATCTTCTCGCACTGGGTACAGTGTTTTTCTTATGGAACTGGACCGCAATCGCCGTTGCGGCGGTGTTGTACTGGGTTTGTATCGGCTGGGGAATCGGTATGGGGTATCACCGGTTACACACCCACCGCTCCTACAAGGTGCCCAAGTGGATGGAGTACCTTTTTGCGATCTGCGGAGCGCTGACTCTGCAGGGCGGCCCGATTTCCTGGGTGGCTACGCACCGCGTTCACCATCAATTGTCCGACAAGCAGGGCGATCCGCATTCGCCCCGCGAAGGCGGATGGTGGTCACACATCATCTGGATGACCGTAGGCGACGCAATGCACAACAACACGACCGTCACCTCAAAGTATGCGCCCGATCTTGCCAAGGACCCGTTTTATCGCTGGCTGAACACATGGCACTGGGTTCCCGTAACCGCGCTGGGTGTCATTCTGTTAGTCGCCTTCGGCCCGGCAATCGCCTTCTGGAGCGTGTTTGTTCGCGTTGTGGCCGGATGGCACGCCACATGGCTGGTGAATTCCGCAACGCACATGTGGGGGCCGCGGCGCTTCAACACTCGCGACGATTCCCGCAATAACTGGTGGGTAGCGCTTCTGACGTTTGGGGAAGGATGGCACAACAACCACCACGCGCATCCCGCGTCGGCGCGCCACGGATTAGCCTGGTTCGAATTTGACATGACCTGGCTGCAGATCCGCCTTCTCGAAATGTTGGGCGTCGCGCGAAATGTCCGTACGGTTCGGCCTGAAGCCGCACTGGACGCCAAGGAAGCTGCCTGATCATCGACTAGAATAGCCGCATGACGCGGTATCGGTGGTTCCTCCTCTGCGGGTTCTTCGTAGTGTGGGTTTGGGCCGCGTGGAGGCCGAAATATCCATTCGACTGGTTTCTGGAAAATATCCTGGTTCTGCTGACAGTTCCGGCTGTTTTTCTGATCGGCCGTTATTTTCGCCTTTCCGATATCTCTTACACGCTGCTTGCTCTGTTTCTCTGTTTCCACGTAGTCGGCTCGCACTACACTTACGCGGAAGTTCCGTTTGGATTCACGCTGCAGCGATGGTTCAACCTGCCGCGCAATCCATACGATCGCCTTGTCCATTTTCTTTTTGGGTTCCTGTTGGCGTACCCGATACGGGAGGCCTTCCTGCGGCTGGCACGTGTCCGTGGATTTTGGGGCTATTACGTTCCGTTCGATGTCGTGCTCGCGTTTTCCGGTGGATTCGAGATCGTGGAATGGCTCATCGCGTCTGTAGTCCGCCCGGAAGCCGGTACAGCCTACTTGGGGACGCAGGGCGACGAATGGGATGCGCAGAAGGACATGCTGTGCGCGGCATCTGGCGCCGCGCTGGCGATGGTGATCGTTGGCGGGATTCTCTGGTATTACCGGGGCCGCGCATTTTGGGAGGAACTGAGAGACAGTATTCGCCTCGCGCCGGGCACTCATCCCATTGATGAAGACTTGATTGTCGAGACCCCGAACGGCCGCCGGATATTCTAGAAAGCGTGGGCCCCAGCGGACGACGACGTTCTACCATTGCCGTAACCATTCTGGGAATCGCCTTGCTGGCTTTGGCGACAACCCTGAACATCGGCTGGATTGTGATCAACTGGCGCACCGGCGTGATGCTGGTGCTCGGAATTCTTTTCTTTGCCATCCTGATCGCCGGTGTAGCGCTCAACACAATCTTCCTGATCCGCGAAATTAAACGGAACGAACAGCACGATAGCTTCATTAATGCTGTAACGCACGAGCTAAAGACTCCGGTAGCGTCGATCCGCCTTTATCTCGACACCCTAAAAGCGCGCGAGCCCGATGGGCCAAAGCGCCGGGAGTTTTACGACATCATGACCGCCGACAGTGACCGCTTGCTGGCCACAATCGAGCAGGTGCTTGAGGCGGGCCGCGTCGGATCCGCGCGGAAGCCGGCCCACAGTACGCGTGTGGATATGTCGGAGATTGTGAACGAATGTGCTTCGGTTGCACGAAGCCGCCTGCACCTTGGCGGCGATTCCATTCAAGCCGTCCTCGCCCCAAACTCCTGCGTAGAAGGCGATCCTCACGATCTAAAAGCCGCGGTTTCGAACCTGATCGACAACGCGGTGAAGTATTCCGGTACACCCGTGCGCGTGCGCGCGGAAGTGATGCATGTGGACGACAAAATTCTGGTTGTCGTCTCCGATCAGGGTGTCGGAATTCCGGCCGAGGAGCTGAAGCGTATTTTCGGCCGGTTCTATCGCATCCCCAGCAATATTACGCAACGCGTAAAAGGTACGGGCCTTGGGCTGTTTATTGTGAAGTCCGTTGCGCGGCGGCATGGCGGGAAAGTCTACGCCCAGAGCGAGGGGTCAGGGAAGGGAAGCCGGTTTACGCTCGAGCTTCCGGGGAAAGCTTAAGCCGGTGCCTCGGGTCCTGATTGTCGAAGACGAAGCCCACCTGGCGGAAGGGTTGCGCTTCAATCTCGAAGCAGAAGGACTTGATGTGGATGTGGCCGAGGACGGGGAGCGGGCTATCGAACTGATGAAAGAACGCACCTGCGATGTCGTGGTGCTCGATGTCATGCTTCCCGGCATCAGCGGATTCGATGTTGCGCGGCACTTGCGGAAAACCGGCAATTTCGTTCCCATATTGATGCTCACCGCCCGCGGCCGGCCCGAGGATGTATTGCAGGGGTTCGAGGCTGGTGCCGACGACTATCTTCCGAAGCCTTTCCAACTGGCCATCCTGCTAGCGCGTGTCCGCGGGTTGCTGCGGCGCAAAAACTGGATGACGGCGACGCATCCAAAGGTCCTGGTCGTGAGCGGTCGCACCATTGATTTTGACAACCTGGAAATCACAATGGATGGACGTACGATGCCGCTCACACGCATGGAAGCCGACCTGTTGCGCTATCTCGTCGAGCACCGCGGCCGCACGGTTCCCCGCAAGGTTTTGCTTGAGGAGGTATGGGGTGTTCACGAAGACACCGATACGCGCGCAATCGACAATTTTGTCGTACGCCTGCGCCGCTACATGGAGGATGAACCATCCCGCCCTAAGCATCTCGTGACCGTTCGCGGCGTCGGCTACAAGTTCGTCGAATAGCTACTGGAGGTGATCCATGTATTTTTCAAGGGCGATTCGCACCAGTTGGCTTCTTGTGCGAACACCGGTTTTCGCAAAAAGCGCCTGGAGCGACGCCTTAACAGCGCTCTCTGACAGATAGAGCTGAGACGCAATCTCTTTGTTCGACAAACCTTCGAGGAGAAAGCGAAGAATCTGACGGTCGCGTTCTGTGAGATTCGGCTGGGCAGAACCCCCATCGGCAGGGGGCGCTACGATGCTGCGAAGGTACTCCGGCTCGATCAGCATCCTTCCTTCCGCCACCTCGCGAATATTGCGGTGAAGAGATTCCGGTGGGTGCTGTTTGTGGAAGATACCAGCAATGCCTCCCCGGATAAGTTCCAGTGCATCGTGATCGGGGAGACCTGCTGTCACTAATAGGATACGGCCGCTGAAGTTACTCTGGTTCAAATCCCGAACAACGTGTGTAGCCGTCGTGTTTCCAAGGTCATGGTCAAGAATTAAGACGTCAGGCGCTGCTTCGAGCACCCGGCCGACCGCTTCCGTGGCATCGCCCGTGGCGCCGATAATCTCCAGTTCCGGGTCGTTTGCCAGAAGCCGGAGCAAACCCTCCCGGAACAAAGCGTGGTCGTCAACGACGAAGAGCCGGATCGGTTTGCGTTTTTGGTTCAGGATGGAAGTCTTCGGCATCGGGAATTCGGTGCGCTAATGTCAGTGTGACATCGAACTGGCACCCGATGTCAGTGGGTACATGTACGAGATCGCCGTCATAGCTCCGCGCGAGGGCGCGAGAGATGAACAGCCCAAGCCCGCTTCCATCCGACTTGGGATGAAATGCTTCGAATAGATGTTCAGGAGCAGCTATCCCGAAACCTGAGTCTATGACACTAATTCGGACGCCGTTTCCAGCAGCCCGCGCCATGATCTTGAGTTCGCGAGTCGCCGAATCCTGCACAGCGCGCAATGAATTCTGCACCAGGTTTAGCAGGATCTGTAGCAATCCGTGCGGATCGGCATTGATGTCGGGGAGATTTTCCTCGATATCCCAGATCACCGTGCCATCCGCCTCCCTCCAATCCGGTTCGACAACAATGCGAAGCTGATCCAATACGGATGAAAGCGACGTGGTCGGGACCTGGTGATCCGTACGATTCCGCAGTGAGACAGAGGCCATGCGGCCGAGGCCTTGGATCAATTGAAGCAGCGCGTGGAAATCCGCGCTCTCGGCGAGGTCTACGCGCCGCGACAGGTTCGACGCTACCACGGATGCAGCCGAGCACATGTTACGGATCTCATGGCTGACCGCCGCGGTCAGCAGGCGATGATAATCCAGCGAATGACGAAAGTTCTCCCGTTCCCGGTCACGCATTTCTTCCGAAACGTCGATCACGATCGCAGCCAAATGACGATCGGCGTCTTGTCCGTAGGTTGAAAAGCAGGTGGCGATCGGAAACGTCGCTCCATCGGAGCGTTTTGCCCACGTCCAGGCGGAAACGCGCATTTGTCTCGGTCCGGTACGGAGCTTCAGGGCATTGGCGAATGCGGGAACGAAGGCTTCAGAAGGCTGTCCGACGATCGCGCCAGCATCCCCGTCGCAAAAAAGCTCGACAGCGGCCGGGTTGGCGGCAATCACGTTTCCCCTGTGATCTAACGTCAGAATTCCCGCAGGACTCGATTCATACAGCGTGCGCAGCTGTTCCTCAGCCTTGCGCCGAAGCTCCTGCTCCACTTTCAGACGAGTGTAGTGCGCCACCATGATTGCCCGGTTGCGGCTCACTTCCGAAACCAGGAGTCCGGTTCCGCCGTAGGCGATTGTGGCCATCAGAAACCGGAGAAGCTGCTCGACAGGAGCGTTCTGCGAAGTGAACCAGCCTCGAACAAGCGCGCAAATAACGGCCAGAAGAACAATCTGCAGTCGAGGCAGTACGGTGGCGGCGAACCCGATTGGAATCACGTAGGCAAT
Organism: uncultured Solibacteraceae bacterium; assembly: GCA_964441675.1. Lineage (GTDB taxonomy): Bacteria > Acidobacteriota > Terriglobia > Bryobacterales > Bryobacteraceae > JAPKYZ01. The sequence continues at coordinate 9,339 of CAYTVP010000084.1, forward strand.
GCCAAGCGAAACATCGAGTGAAAAATACCATTCCAGGGCAGCGATCAGCACGACCATCACCGCCGAGATACCGCAGACAAACGAGCGCTCTAGCGCCCATTCAGGCAAACGCCTTCCGAAAAGTACAGGTCTGGTTGGCAGGTTTTTCCTCTTTTCTCAACTTACCTTTTCTTGACGCAATCTGTTGGCTGTGCACGCGCGATCTTTTGACTGTCTGAAAGATAGGCTCGCTCTCGAGCAGGTACCGAAAGGATCACCGCACGATATCTGGTTTTGATCGGATGTCAACTCTAACTTGAAAACAGGAACCTTTCGCTCCCATATTTTTATGATCGTCCGCAATCATCTCCCGCTGAAACAGATCTGGCCGACGGTGTCGCGTCGGCTGCTGCTGCTGTTCTTTTTCGACTTAACAATTGCCGCGCTGTATACATGGGGCGGTATTTCATTCCTTGCCGTGCCCTCGCTGCCGTTGACGATGATGGGCAGCGCGATCGGAATTTTTCTGGCCTTCCGCACGAACTCGGCATATGAGCGTTGGTGGGAGGCCCGCATTCTTTGGGGCGGACTCGTGAACGAGGCACGAAACTTTTGCCGTCAGATTCTCACGATGATCGAGACTAACCCGGATGGCACGCCGACAGAATTCCAACGCCGTCTCCTGAATCTGGAGATCGCATTTGTACACGCGTTCCGGTGCCATCTTCGGAAGCAGAATCCATACCCGGAACTACGCACGATTCTGGAAAGCGACGAAATCGCTCGATTGCAGCGATATACGAACGTCCCCACAGCTTTACTGCTGCGGTGTGCTGAGGACTTACGGGAAAGCAAACAGCGGAATGAAATATCCGATTACCGTTGGGTGCGCATGGACTCAACGCTATCGGAGCTGTGCAACATCTTCGGAGCCTGCGAGAGGATCAAGAACACACCACTTCCCAGGCAGTACGATTTTTTCCCGCGGATTCTGGTGACGATGTATTGCCTGATGTTGCCGTTTGGACTGGTTGAAGGAATGGGCATGCTGACGCCCATCGGCTCGACGGTCATCAGCTTTATTTTCGTAGCTCTCGATACGGTGGGCCGCGAGATCGAAGCTCCCTTTGAAAACACTGTGCACGACACGCCCATGACAAGCCTGTCGCGCTCGATCGAAATCAACCTGCGGCAGCTATTCGGGGAAAACCCCGTCGCGGCCGAAGTCAAGCCATTGGACGGTTTCGTCTATTAGGCATTTTTTAAGGAAGGAAGCACAGCATGAGTAACACTAACCCTCGTAATTTCCTATTTCTAACTAACTTTACGGAGCCCTGTTTCCGCACAATCCCCGCCGTCGCCGATTGGATCGGGAATCAGGACTGCAAGCTGACCATCCTCCATGTATACGATTCCCGCCGGCGCCGGCGAGAAAGAGAAGGCCACTTGCAATCGTTCTTCGCGGAAGCCGACCGGTATCTCCACTGCGAGCGGAAACTGTTGGAGGGCAACCCGGCGTCAGTCCTACAGGAATACGTCAGGCGAACACGCCACGATATCGTTTTTGCCCCTGCTTGCGAGCCGACTGGCCTTCCGCGCCTGGGCCATCGTTCCATGCGGGCAACACTGTTGCGAAAGACGGGCGTCCATCTCTGGACCGCGGGAGCCCAGTACCGGCAACGCGGATGGCGCCCGATCGAAAATGTTGTCTATATCCTGACAGGGCACAGGGATTGGCCAAATGAAGCCATGATGGCTGCGAACACTGCCGCGCGCTGGAATGCACAATTCCACCTCATCTGCCTGATTCCGCCGCAGGAAGTACACGACGGTACGATGCCTTCGGATATTTACCGGGAGCATCCCGCTGCTACGACCGAACAACTGCGGGAGGTGGGGAACCGCCTGCCTGTGCCCGTTGCGGTTCACACATCGACCGGGAATGAGCGCATCGAAATGATACGCCTGCTCCAGGAGTGTACCGCAGACGTTGTTTTTCTGGGCGAACACCATGTGATTCAGGAAGGGCTCTTTGGAACATCTATCCGCCGGGACCTTGAAGATCTTGGGTGTTCGCTTATCTGCCTCCCGAAGAAAACGAGCGCTGTTGAGGGAGTTACGGCGGTAGAGCCTATCTGGCAGCCCAGCCGCTTACTGCCCGAACCGCAGAGTTAGGCTTCTGCGACGCAGGGATTTGTCAGCTCGCCGATGCCATCGATGAAAACGGTCATCACTTCGCCGGGTTTTAGCCAGCGCGGCGGCGTGCGTCCCATTCCCACTCCAGGAGGAGTGCCGGTGGAAACGACGTCGCCTGGCTCGAAATCAACGATTCCGGACAGATGCGAAATCAGCTCCGGAATCCGGAAGATTAACTCTTTCGTGTTCGAATCCTGTACTGTTTCGCCGTCGATTTTCAGGCCGATGCGTAAGTTGTGCGGATCGGCGATCTCATCGGCCGTAACAATCCAGGGGCCGATTGGGCAGAATGTGGGGAATGTTTTGCCGACCAGCCATTGCGATGTCTGGAGTTGAAAGTCGCGTGCGCTGACGTCGTTCACGATCGTGTACCCGAAGACGTGATCCAGGGCGTTGGCGGTCGAGATATGGCGGCCAGGCTTGCCGATGACAAACGCCAGTTCGGCTTCATAGTCCGGCTTCACCGAGTTCTTCGGAAGAACGACATTCTCGCCAGGTGAGATGACTGTATTCGAAAACTTGCTGAAGACAACCGGAATGGTCGGAATCGGCATATTCGATTCAATTGCATGATCACGGTAGTTCAAGCCAATACAGATCACCTTCGGCGGAACCGGGATTGGAGCATGAAGCTTTGCTTCCGCCAACGGAATTGCCGCGCCGCGCTTAGCGTTACGCAAAGCGTCTTGTCCGGCGGCAATGGCGGCAAGTGTATTGGGATATTCCGTGAGCGGAAAGATCTGGTCCTTTTCGACAATGCCGGCCTGCGGCGCCGCGCCAGGGCGCGAAAACGTAATAAGTTTCATAAGGGCTGAAACGAATACTGTATCATCGCGAAAGTCATGTCTTCCTATATCGAAAGTCTGTTCTCCCTGTCCGGCAAGGTGGCGGTCGTTCTAGGCGGAACCAGCGGCATTGGTCAGGCCATCGCCCGTGGATACGCCCAGGCAGGAGCCACCGTGATTGCTTCCAGCCGCGACAAGGCGAAGGTCGATGCCGAAGCGTCCGAGTTGGAGAACCTGGGTAGCAAAACCGTTCGGATCGCTTCCGATGTCACGGACCGTGCCAGTCTGGAGAAGCTTCGCGACGAGGTGGTGAAGCAGTTCGGTGGTGTTGATGTGATGGTGTGCACTTCAGGAATGTGGGCCAAGTTTCCGACCGCAGAATATCCCGATGCCGATTGGAGCCGCCTGATTGACTGCAATGTCAATGGAAGCTTCCGGGCTGACCAGATTTTCGGGGCACAGATGATTGCCCAAGGGCGCGGAGGATCGATCATCAATATCGCTTCTCTTACCAGCTTTGTGGCCTTCAACCAGGTGTCGGCGTATGCCACCAGCAAGGCGGCGGTAGTGATGCTGACCAAGCAATTGGCGGTGGAATGGGCACCGCACAACATCCGCGTAAACGCCATTGCTCCGGGTGTCTTTCGCACGGCTTTAAATTCCGCGGCCCTCGATATACCCGAGCGGGCGGCGGGTATCATCGCAAAAACGCCGATGGGGCGTTTTGGCCAACTGGAAGAACTCGTCGGGCTGGCGATCTATTTTGCAACGCCGGCGGGGCAGTTTTGCACGGGACAAGTTATGGCGGTCGACGGCGGATTCCTCGCCAAGGGGGTCTAGTACTACGAGAATTTCCTTGCATCGGTCGAGGGGTGCGCCATAATCAAATTCTTTGGGGCTGGTATGCTCGCCAGTGGAATATGTAGGATTAATACAAACACGTTGAGCGGAAACGATGAAGGAAGTCGAGTGCTGCAAATGCCGGTTCCCCCGGGTCGCCATTTTTGTAGCGGCCACCGTAGTGTGCGGAACTTTGCCGGCGCAAGTCCAGATGGGCGGATCCGAGAATGGCCAAGGGGTACGCCTTTTCAATAACGACCGCGCGGTTTTAGAAGCCGGCGACCCTCGCAAGGATCTTCCTTGTGTGGTGACGGACGAGAAGCCAATCCTCGGCTTTGATCTTAAGTTCCACGCCGGTTTCAACGTAACGGTCCCGTTGCGAGAGCTGGCAGGCCAGGAAAACCTGCTGACGATTCTGTTCCGCGTTACGCCTTTGCAGCAGCCGGACGAGCCAAGGTACTTCATCCAGCGCGTCCACGTCCCTCGAATCGAAGAAAACATGAGTGGCGACGCGTATTTCCGGGGCAGCTTTGATCTCGGCGAGGGAAAGTATCATGTCGACTGGCTCATCCGCGATCGTGCGGAACGCGTCTGCTCCTCGTATTGGGATGTCGAAGCTGCCTTACCGTCCAAAGATAAGCAACTATCGGTAAATGTTCCGCCGAATACCGTGATCGCGAGCGAAGTGGAGCAGTTCCATG
>CAYTVP010000085.1:0-13801 GCA_964441675.1 uncultured Solibacteraceae bacterium
CCTGCCTGCGGACGATCGCATGCAGGTTTTTCGGCGGCTGATAGTCCCAGATCGAGATCGGCAACAGCCAGTCGCCCGAGGTCAGCACGGTGGGCTTGTTCATCATGATTCCGTCGCTCAAGCGGCGTGGCTTGGACCAGCGGGGATGCTCGTCGCCGGAATTTGTAGACGTGATCGCCCAAACACCCGACCGTCCATCCCACCACTGATAACTTTGCGACCAGAATAGCCATAGGCGCCCAGCCGGATCATGCCAGAGGCAGGCATCATACGCGCGGACGGGCCCCGGAGGATCGATCACAAGTTTTGGCGCCGACCACGTACGCCCGTCATCAGCACTCGTCACCAGAACTACGTAATTGCCGGGACCCTCGCCCGGTTCATCCGGTCCGCCTGCATACCACAGCGCCCAAAGCCTGCCGTTGGCGGCGCGTTCGATTCCGGGAATGCCCTGAAAAATGCGGGTGCTGTCGCCATAGGTGGCGCCAGGATTCAGGTTAATCGGAGGAGCTACACGCGCCGGGTCGGGCCCGGCGGCCGGCAACGGTTGACTTGTGGCGGCCAACCATATAAATGCCATCGCGATGCGGATCAATTCCACGTTGACGTTGCTCTTTGTTTTTAAGTTCATCTGTTCCAGCCGCTTCAGCAAATTCAAAGAATATCGAATTCGCCCTTTACGCCGTTTCACCTGCGCGGAGAACCGGCTTTCGTGCGGGTGGACTGCACGTGCTCAATCACTAAATGCAACTGAGTTGCTTGACAAGGCTGACAGCAAAAACCTAATATGGACTTTTTTGATCCAGATAATATCCCGGGCCGCTTTGCAGGGCCAAATCCTCAATGAAAGCCGACCGGAGCATCCGAGGAGAACCCATACCCGATGTCCCGAAACATATTTCGTTTCGCCGCCTTTTTATTCGGTACCACTGCCCTTTTGGCGCAGGTGCAAGTATCAGGTACGATCACTGATCCTAGTGGCGCCAACATCCGCCAGGCAACAATCGAACTGTTCCACAATGCCACGCAGAGCAGGTGGGAAGTTCAGTCGAACGATGATGGCCTCTATGTAATACCGTCACTTCCTCCCGGTGAGTACAGGGTGAGCGCGCGGGCTCCCGGTTTTGAAACCAGAGTGCGGGAGAATGTACGCCTTGAAGTTGCTGCAAAGCTGACGTTGGATTTCATGTTGTCCGTTGGCTCAGAGGCGCAATCCGTTACAGTCGACGGCAGCGGCGTGCAACTGAACACGACTGATGCAGCGCTCAGTGCTGTAGTAGATCAGAAGTTTGTCGAGAACATGCCACTGAATGGCAGGAGTTTCCAGTCGCTTCTGACGTTAATTCCGGGGGTCGCCGTCATTCCCTCAAGCGGTTCCGGAACGAGCGGCCAGATTACGGTGAACGGAATGCGCTCGGAATCCAACTATTTCCTGGTGGACGGCGTTAGTGCGAATGCGGGTGTGAACACCAACTCGCCCGGACGTGGTGCTGGATATTCCGGTTCGCTCTCGAACAGTACTGCACTGGGAACCACGCAAAGCCTTGTCTCCATCGACGCGCTGCAGGAGTTTCGGGCGATTACATCCACCTATTCCGCCGAGTATGGACGTGTTCCCGGCGGCCAGTTCTCCTTCACCACTCGAAGCGGCACAAACAATTTCCATGGCTCGTTGTACGAGTATTTCCGGAATGACGTGATGGATGCCAACAGCTTCTTCAACAATCGAGCCGGAATCGGGAAGACCAAAATGCGCCAGAACAATTTCGGCGGAACTCTTGGCGGGCCTGTCCTTCTTCCCAAGATCTATAACGGCCGCGACAGAACTTTTTTCTTCTTCTCCTACGAGGGACTTCGTCTGCGTGCACCCCAGGAAGCCACGATCCGGAGCGTGCCGACATTGGAGCTTCGCAATTCGATCGCGCCGCCGGAGTTGCGGCAGGTTCTCCAGGCATTTCCTCTTCCGACGCCAGGGTATGCAGAGGAGGCCGGGTACACCGCGCCGTTTGCCGCCGCTTATTCACAGCCAAGCTCGATCGACTCCACCGGTCTGCGAGTCGACCATCTCATCAATGACCGATTCCGTATTTTTGGAAGGTTCTCGTATGTTCCTTCGAGCACTACCAGCCGGTATGCCAGCAATCTGGCACAGGTCACCAACTCGCAAATCAATAGCAAAACATTCACAGTCGGAAGTACGAACATTTTAAGCGCGCGTGCCACCAATGAGTTCCGGTTTAACGTGACCCTTCCGGATCAAGTCACAAGTGTTTGGATTGATGACTTTGGCGGCGCCACGCCGTTGAGTATCAGCGACTTTGACGGGCTGTCCGATCGAGACTGGGCGTTGTTCAGCTACCGCGTAAATACGATGCCCGGATTCTGGCTGAACCCGCAGGATAACCGCCAGAGGCAGTTCAACATCGTCAACAACTTCACTTATGTAAAGGGCCGGCACACCCTCAAAGCCGGTGTGGATTGGAGGCAGCTGCGAACAAACTCGTCTTTGCCGCAATTCTATCAAACGCCCTTTTACTACGACCAAACGCAGCTACTAACGAATGCTCCGCAGTTGTTTACTGCTTATCGCTCCGTGGGAGATATGGCGCCGGCTTACAAGAACCTTTCGCTATTTGCACAGGATGAATGGAAGGTTAGCGACCGGTTGAATTTATCCTTCGGCCTCCGGTGGGAGGTTAGCCCTGCGCCGCGGGATGCCAATGGCAACCAGCCGTACACTGTGGATCAATTAAGCGATCTTTCGACAACGAAGATCGCACCCACGGGCAGCGATCTTTGGAAGACAACGTATACCAACTTTGCTCCTCGCTTCGGTTTCGCCTATCAGTTGCGTCGTGATCCAAACTATACGACGGTCCTCCGCGCTGGTGCAGGATTATTCTATGATTCCAGCACGGTGCAGGCCTCGGAGGGTTACTGGTATGGCCTTGGAATTACCGGAACGCTGAATCTGAATAACCAGCCGTTTCCGCTGGCTGCCGAGCAGTTACAAGACATCCCGCTACCGACACCGGAGCTGACTCCGACGTCCTATGCGAATATCTTTGCCTTCGATCCGAATCTGAAGATGCCATATGCCATCCAGTGGAATACTACGATCGAGCAGCAACTGGGAACAAACCATAGCCTGAGCTTGAGTTATGTCGGATCAGCCGCCAACCGGTTGCTTTTGGCGCGGCAGTTTTATCCGGATCGTGTCAACAACCCGATGTTTCCTCCCGGAGCCGCCTTTCTCTACGGCACGATCAACGGTGGCAGCTCCAACTACAACGCTGCTCAGATGCAGTTCCGGCGTCATTTCTCGCGCGGACTTCAGGTTCTGGCGTCGTATACGTGGTCGCATGCCATAGACGATGCCACGCGAAACTTCACCGTCAACACGTTGCAGCGGGCCAGCTCGGACTATGACATCCGGCACAATTTTCAGACTGCTCTGTCCTATGAGTTGCCTGGCCGGTATGACAACGCCTTTCTTGGCGCCTTGTTGTCCGGGTGGGGGGTAGATACCCGGATTTCCGCACGCTCATCCTTGCCTGTCGATGTTCTCGCATCGACGCAAGTAACTTCCTCCGGCATCTCGTTCTCGCCTCATCCGAACGTCGACATCACCAAACCGCTCTACACCTATGTGGAAGATGCTCCCGGACACAGAGCGATCAATCGAGATGCTTTTACCCTTCCACCCACAGGCGAAGAAGGAAACTCGGGCCGGAATATCGCACGCGGTTTTGCCACCTACCAAACCGATTTCGCGATTCGCCGGGTGTTTTCTATGGGCGAACGCGTACGCACAACGTTTCGCGCCGAGGCGTTCAATCTCTTTAACCATGCCAACTTTGGAGCCATTAGCAACAACATCCAGACTGCGACTGCGACACGGCCGTTTGGATGGGCCACTGGAACTCAGGCTGCGCAGATGGGCGGATTGAATCCGCTTTATCAGGTTGGCGGCCCAAGGTCGATTCAACTTGCTTTGCGAGTTCAATTTTAGAGTCGGCCATTGTGCAAACGATCAGTGCACCACCACCGGTAGAGAAGAAGCCAGCGGCGAAGAGCTTCTGGCGTAGGCTAGTCGAAAAACCGCAACAGGTTTGGATCCGGCGGGCGATGTTTCAGATCCACCTGTGGACGGGTATCATCGTCGGTCTTTACATCATCGCGATCGGAATCAGCGGATCGATCCTCGTTTTCAAAGAAGAGCTGATGCCGCAGCCGCGAATCAATGTCGGCCCGATAGATACCAAAGCCTGTAAGCCGGAGACTCTGCTTGCCGCGGCGGATCGGGTGAACCAGGAATTTCCCAATCACAATGTGTTCCTGACAGCATGCCCGACAGAAGCCAATTCTCTCTACCTGATCACAACGCGGGAGAACTCCAGCGGCACTTCGGATGCAGTACGCGGCCGATCACGCGAACGCCCGAAACAACTGGCCGTCTATGTACATCCTCGCACCGGTGAGGTGATCGGCTCTGCGAATCGGGAGGAATCGTGGGTGGAGTGGATGGAGGATTTCCATTTCAATCTGCTGTCCGGACGAACGGGCCGTTTGTGGAATGGTATCGGCGGATCCGTTCTTCTCGCATTGACAATCACCGGAATCATCTTGTGGTGGCCCGGAATCAGGAATTGGACGCGGGCGCTGACCGTAGACTTCCGAAGAAAGTGGAAGCGCATCAATTGGGATCTGCACAGCGCGACCGGGTTCTGGACTATTTTCTTTTCTCTGATGTGGGCCACGACGGGCATGTATTTCACGTGGCCGCAATTATTCACGGTCCCGATCAGTAAGATTTCACCGATTGTTACCGCAAGTTACCCAGGGCAGGCGATGCGAAAGATCAGCCAGCGTCCGCAAACGCCGGAAGCTCCGCTCGATGTTCTGGCTGTTCTGCGGAAAGCGGAAACGATCTCACCGGACGGATATTTGGAAGGTTACTTCTACGGATTCGGGAAGAAGCCCATCTTCACCGTGTACATGGCTCGCGGCCGGATGGGCGATTACGCAAATACTGACTTTATCTACTTCGACCAACACACCGGCGAGCATCTGTTGACCTGGAATCGCGGAAAGAATCAAACGCTCGGCGACTGGCTGGTGTGGCTCGTGGCACCGCTGCACTTCGGAACATCCTGGGGGTATGGCGTCAAGTGGGCATGGTTCGTTCTTGGGCTGATTCTCCCGCTGCTAACCGTTACCGGATTCATCATGTATTGGAACCGGTACTTGGGCAAGCGATGGCGAGCGTTAAAGGCCCGCCTTTAACACCGTTCTAAACCTTTGGACCATTTTAGTCTGATATGGTACGCTCAATTCTATTTGCAACTGAGTTGCTTAAAATTTAAAGAATTGATTCAGAAGGAGGACCTGATGATGAAACGCTTGTTGCTGCTTCTCTGCTTCCTCGCCGGCGCCGCCAACCTCGCCTTCGCGCATTTCGTATTCGTCACACCCGAAGACGGAGGTGCAACTGCGCGAACCTTCATCAGCGAAAATCTTACGCCGGATTTGGGCGTGAAACTAATCGCCGGCACGAAGTTGAGCTTGCGAGATGCTAGCGGCGCAGAATTTCCTCTAGCGATCGAGGGAGGCGAGGCAAATTTCTTTATCGTTGCCCTTCCGGGCTCAGGAACGCGCGTCGTCCATGGCACGACCGATCTTGGAGTGATGACACGCGGAGGAAAGGCGCACAGGCTCATTTATTATCCGAAGGCGATCGTGGGCGATCCGTTTGATGAGAAGGCCCGTGTCGGCGGCGAAACGCCTGTCGAAATTATTCCTACGGGGCGAACTGGCGCAATGAAGTTCCAGTTGATCGCCCGCGGGAACCCGCAGGCCAATGCCGAGATTACGGTGATTCTGCCGGACGGAACGGAAAAGAAGACGAAAACCGACTCGGCGGGAAAAACCGAAGAGTTCGCAGCAATTGGACGCTATGGTGCCTGGGCACGTTATTGGGAATCCACACCAGGAGAGCTTGACGGCAAGAAGTACGAAGAACTACGCCATTATGCCACGCTTGTCGTAGACGCCGGTGCGACGGAACGATCGAGCGCCGCCTCGTCCAACACTGTTCCTTACACAAAGCTGCCGCAAGCGACGGCCAGCTTCGGTGCTGCTGTTGCTGGTGATTGGCTTTATGTCTATGGCGGACATATTTCCCCGACCCACTCTTATTTCAAGGAAGCGGTATCCGGACGTTTCGATCGGCTAAAGCTGTCCGGCGAGCCCAATTGGGAATCTCTGCCCGAAGGCCCTCGCATGCAGGGAATGAATATCGCTGCGCACAAGGGAAAGGTTTATCGCGTAGGCGGAATGGTTCCCCACAACGAACGCGGTCAGCCCGCCGACAATCATTCCGTCAGCGACGCAGCGCGCTTCGATCCGGTGAAAAAGCAATGGGAACAGCTTCCCGCGCTTCCGGCACCCCGCTCGTCGCACGATGTTGTCGTTGTCGGCGACAAATTGTTCGTAATTGGCGGGTGGACGATGGAAGGAAAAACCCAAACATGGCGCGATACCGTAGAAATCCTCGATTTGGCGGCGCAAACGCCCACTTGGCGAAGCGTTCCGCAGCCGTTTCAACGGCGCGCTCTTATGGCAGCGCCGCTTGACGGCAAGATCTATGTTATCGGCGGCATGAACGAGAAGCAAAAGGTCGTCTCCGATGTGTCCATCTACGATCCAAAGACAAATCAATGGAGCGAAGGTCCGGGTCTACCGGCCGGTACGAATCTCGGATTTGCGCCGGCTGTCGGAGTACACGAGGGTAGGCTCTATGTCAGCGTTTCAGACGGGTCTCTCCTTTGCCTGAATCCTGCGGCGAATGCCTGGGAAAAGGTAGCTGCTGCAGCGCCGCGCGTGGCGCACCGCTTGGCCTCCCGCGGCGATTCCGTCCTGCTGATTGGGGGTGCGGCCAAAGGGAAGAATTTGGATTCGGTGGATGCTATTAACGTGTCGAAATAGAAGATCTGCGGCGCTCAGTTGACCGCCTGAGTTGTCTGGCGCGCCATGCGGTTTGCGAAATCCAACGCCTTCAGAAAACTACCGGTTTGCGCCACACCTTTGCCCGCGATATCGAATGCCGTGCCGTGGTCTACTGATGTGCGGATGATCGGTAGTCCCAGCGCCACATTCACTCCACCCTCAAAATCCAGTAGCTTCAACGGGACGTGGCCCTGATCGTGATACATACAGACGATCGCGTCGAACCGGTTGCGCCGAACGGCGAGATAGAAAAGAGTATCGGGAGGGAATGGTCCCTCAACCGGCATCCCTTCCCGTTGCGCCCATTCCACCGCCGGCCGGATCTCCTCGATTTCCTCGCGGCCAAACAAGCCGTTTTCGCCGGCATGCGGATTGAGTCCGGCTACGGCAATGCGGGGCTGCGCGATCAGCTTTCCCACCGCGTCTGCCGTCAGCTTCAGGATCGTGCGGATACGCGGCTGTTTGGCACGCGCGATCGCCTCCGCCAGCGAGCAATGAGTACTGACGTGAGTGACAATCAACTGATCCGAAGCGAGCATTATCGTCACGTCGCTGACTCCGCAGACTGCGCCAATTAACTCTGTATGGCCCACGAAGTTCGGATCGGTCATCTGCGTCGCTTCCTTGTTCATCGGGAGGGTGACCATTGCGGCTATTTTTCCCGCCAGCGCGGCTTTCGCGGCGGTAATGACGTACTCGCGCGCTGCGTGACCCGATTGTGCATTCAACTTACCGGGAGTTATCTCGTTTTCTTCGAGAATCGCATGATCCAGCACATTCAAGAAACCGCTTCGAAAATCCTCTTCGCGCTGGATGCGTTGTAACGGTACGTTGTATCCGAGTTGCTTGTTGTAGAACGACAACGCCGCGGTATCTCCGTAGACGACGATCTGGTGTTCGATTTCACCGTCGCGAAAGGCCTTCAAGAGAATTTCGGGGCCGATGCCGCTCGAATCTCCCAACGTGATTCCGAAAAGTTCGCTCATCCCAACCTTCTTTGAATGTCGCAAATAATATCAGGCCGTCCGAATCCGCCTGCCTTGGTGATCCAAAACAAATTGCCGGCGCGCGATAGCGGAACACCGGGCAGAATCTCTCCATAAGAATCGAACTGTCGAGCACCCAGGGCCTGATGAATTCCAAATGCCGTATCGCCGCCAAAGACACAGATTCCGTCCACAGGCATTGTCTGCAGTACTTCGCGTACACGCTCACCGGTCTTGCGGGCTCGGTCCATCCCCGTTCCCTCCGCATGGTCTTCAAAGCAGTGCCAACTTTCATTGAAGCAACCTTGAGCGCGGGCAACGGTCACTTGTTCAACAGAAGCCGGATGTAAGCTACCGTTGATGACGAGACAGCGAGGAACACGCGGCAGAGGGCGGCAGTTTCCGCGCGGGAACGGAAGGAAATGTGCCAGGGCACCCGCGAAAGCGGCGGGACCGGCTGCCAGGGGCGGAGTCTCGCTGCTGAGAATCCGCTGCGCCGCCGCCAGAACATCAGCATCGGAGGTGGCATCCACCACCTCGGCGGGTATATCGCCGAGGATTGCGGCGATTCTACTGTCGCGGATCGGGTTGAGCGGATCAGCGGCAAATGCGCTTTCCTGCACCGGTACGCCGTCGATCAGCAGCCGTCCATCCTCGACGGTACGCCCTAATGCAGGATAGGCCGGCGAATAGACAAGCCGCCGTTCTGGAAAAACTTCAAGCAGCGCTCGAAGCTCAGCTGCGATGTTGCCGCGAAGTGCTGAGTCTGTCTTCTTGTAGATCAACCATGGGTTGAGCGTACGCGCTCCGATTGCCGTGCTGCGAACAGTTGGGGCTGCTTCGCTCGCCGTCAGGTGCCGGCTCTCGGTGTCGACCACTAGAGCAGTGACGTCGGGAAACGTGGCGAGGGACGTCTCGGTCGTGACTAAGGCGGAGAAGCCGCGCCCGGCAAACTGAGCGCCGGTCTCCAACGCCCCCGTAAGATCGTCCGCTAACGCAAAGATCCAGGGATTGGTTCGCCGAGAGGACAAGTGCCAATTCTATCCGGCGCTTTTCTGTTGACAGGCACGCGTTAAGACTGTATTTTACCAATTAGATAATTAACTAACTGGTGATATATGCACTCGGAACATTCTGATTCTCTGAGCGGCACTTTCGCTGCGCTGGCTGATCCTACCCGGCGGGCCATTTTGGCGCGGCTGGCCACTGGCGAAACTTCTGTCAAGGAACTGGCGAAGCCGTTCGCCATCAGCGCGCCGGCCGTTACCAAGCATCTAAAAGTGCTGGAACGCGCGGGTCTGATCGCACGAGGGCGCCAGGCGCAGTGGCGGCCATGCCGGCTGGAGGCGGCTCCGCTGAAGGAAGCCTCGGAATGGGTGGAACAGTATCGCGCTTTCTGGGAAGGCAACTTGAACCGGTTGGAAGGTTATCTTCAACAACTACAGACGAAGGAGAAGAAAAAGAATGCTGGTAAAAAATAGCGACTTTCAACTGACGCTTCCGTCAGATCGCGAAATTGTCTACACACGCACTCTCGATGCGCCGAGCAGTTTGGTATTTGAGGCATGGACACAGCCGGAGCATGTAAAGAAGTGGTGGGGGTGCCACGAGGCCACTCTGCCGGTGTGTGAGATCGATCTGCGAGTGGGCGGAAGTTGGCGGTACGTAATGCGGATGCCGGATGGGAGTGAACATCCGTTCAAAGGCGTATATCGCGAAGTCGATCCTGGCAGGAAGCTGGTTTATACCGAGTGCTACGATTCTCCCGCCGTCGGATGCCCTGAGTGGCTGACTACCATCACCTTCGAGGAAATGGGCGGGAGAACAAAGCTCACCAATACCGGTTTATTTCCGTCGCGCGAAGCTCGTGATGGCGCAGTGAAGTCCGGCATGGCCGATGGCGCACCTCTGACGATGGATCGCCTGGCCGATTGCCTGGAAGAGATGCGGTAGACGGACACCGCGAGGATCGTGCCGGGGTGCTGGGCCCGGCACGACATCCCACGTTTTTATTGCTGTTGGGCTTTTGCCATTTCGCGGCGCAGACGCTCTTCCTGGTCGCGCAACTCGGGAGTGAACTCATCGCCGAAATCTTCCGCTTCAGCCACCTGGCGTATTTCTACCTCGAACTCCTCGCCTGTCGGATTGGGACAACGTCTGATCCATTCGATCGCCTCTTCCTTCGACTTCGTTTGCCATAACCAGAAGCCGGCAATCAACTCTTTTGTCTCGGCGAACGGACCGTCGACTACCGTCGAGCGCTCCCCGGAAAAGCGCACGCGAACGCCCTTAGAAGAGGGGTGCAGTCCTTCGCCTGCCAACATGATGCCCGCCTTAACGAGTTCCTCGTTGTACTTACCCATTGCGGCCAACATTTCCCGATCCGGCATTTTTCCAGCTTCGGAATCCTTTGTGGCCTTCATCACAACCATGAAACGCATTTTTTCTCTCCTTTTATTTGAAATCGATTGTTTTTTAGTTTTGAGCGGTTCTTAGCTCGCGCTCTCATCAATACGTCGAGTCGCGGAGAGGGAAATCGACGGCGATAGAGATTTTCTTGAAAAAAGATTCTCCCGGTGTCAGTACCGCAGCCACGTCCCGATCAGTTTTTGCTGCTCAATGCCTGGCCTCGACCAATCACAGACTCCCTGCGGAAAGATCCCCGCCAGCCTTTCGCGTTCCTGCGGAGAAAAGGGAACCGTATAGTCTGCGAAATCGATAGGCTTCAAGCTGCACTTCAACACGTTGTTTGCAGAGGGTCCGCCAGCCACCATGCGGGGAGGCGGAAACGCCGGATAGGTGTTGTGGCACTCACCTTCGGAAAACCTCTGCGGCTCGGTGATCCGCTCGCCGGTGGCTGTATAACAGGAATCCACCAAATCTTGGGGTCTGGCGCGTTTGATCTTTTCAGAAGCCGGACCGGCGACTGTGTCCCGGGATATGTTTGTGAGCCATTCGTCCATTTTCTCGATCGCATAGCTTTGTGCTTGCCGCGACGAGGGAACCTTCGCTGCCGCAACCAGCATCACTGAATTGTCCGCGTTTCCATTGGCTGCGCGAAGGCGCTCGCGAAGGGAGAACGAATGGTATTTCAGATGCACGTCTCCCCGTTCGGTCTGGTCCGTGTACTCGCGGAAATCGATGATGGGGACTGTTGCCAATCCCGCTCCTCCATTCGTAACGCGGCCGGTACGGTATGCCGCCCTCAGAGCATCGATATCGGCCGAAGCGCGGGCATCGGAAAGATTCCCGTCGTTGTCATAGCCGCCGATTCTCTCGTTCAGTTGCAGGAATTCCTCAGCAGTAATTTTTTGCGCGTTCAAAGCTGCGAGGCCATATTGAACACCGGTGTTGTCAATTGCCCGCCGGGCGAAGCCTGTGGCGGGATCGCGTCCATACACATTGGCAGTATGGTCGAAGATGTCGCAGCGCGCACCTGCGCGATTGATGAGTGGATCGTATCGAAGCGCGGGCGGCAACTCAACCGGACAGAAGGCCGATGGGTTGATCCGTCCGGCGCTGGCAGCGGTTCCCTTGACGTTCTGAAGGCCGGTGCCCGAAATCGCCAATTTCTTCTCGTCGCTGAGCAGGCTGCCTTCACCGGCGAAGTATCGATCCAATAACTGTGCGTCTACCAGAAACTGCGTTGTCTCGAGAACATCGGGAAAAGTGGCGCTGGGGATGATGCCGTCCAGCAGCCCCGGATAATTGTCGGCAATTTGGAGCTGTTGATAGGAACCGCCGGAACCGCCGCGTCCAAAGGTAAAGAGCGGCGAGCCGTAAGCTTCGATGAATCGCTCTTTTACCATCATCATCGTTTCGGCCGCGGTGACATCCTGGCAGTTGTTACCAAACACGTTGAGCGTGGAAACGGCCTCCGCGTAACCGCGGCCCACAATTTCGTCGTTCATCACAGAGCCGACACGCGACCCTTGCCGGTACCATCCGCCAACGCATCCTCCGCCGAATGAATAGAGCAGTCTTCGGTTCCACGCTTTCGGCGGCGCAACCGGGCTGGGAGCCGCCTCGGAGCTGGGGTCGTGAAGAACCGCGAATTGATAGATCCCGCGATTGATCGTGCCCGTCTCGATGCGGACGAGATATGGGACGCGCTGGCCGGTGGAGGTTGTCGTCCAGGCAATATCGGGCGGCAGAGAACCCATGCTCTCCAGCGGCCGCACCGCATCCGTGCTGGTTTTATACACGTAGGTTACCCGGGTCTTGACGGAACAATCGTCGTCGAGCGGCGGCCCTAGCGTTGTACCGTCGGGCAGCTTGAAGGTTTCTGTCTCGCAGACAAACGGCTTCTGATGCGGACCGGAAAAGATTGGTCCGGTGATCGGAAAGTTCAGGATCGATAGGCGCGCAGAAAGTCCGCTGGCAGCGCTGGCTTCGAGCCAATTCTGCCCTGGGCGAAGGCCTTCGACGAGCGCGAGAAGCGCATTCCCGGCCGGATCCGGACGGAAGGCGCTGGTGATGTCGTCGCCATTCCGCCGTATCGTAATCGAGTCGGGTGATGCCCCTCCGGGTACGTTGATCCGAACCAGCACATCATCGCCCGATACTTTATCCGGATGCGCAGACAGCGTGACGATCTCCAGCCCATCAGCCCGAAGCTGGAGGCCGGTGAAGACAAGAAGAAGCGCATTCAAACCAGCGTGGATAATCAGCAAACGCATTTGGCTCAAAATAATATCGTGTCGCTTGGTCGAACGGTATAGGAGGCCGTCGTTATGGAACCGCATTTCTTTCGATCACAAGCTGAGTTCCGCAAATGGCTGGCCAGGAATCACGACAAAAAAGACGAACTGATAGTCGGTTATTGGAAGGTCGACTCCGGAAAAGGAGGCATTACCTATTCCGAATCCCTAGAGGAGGCTCTCTGTTTCGGGTGGATTGACGGCGTACGCCGCAAAGTTGACGATACCAGCTACACGGTGCGCTTCACACCGCGCAAGCCCGGCAGCATCTGGAGCGCGGTAAATATTCGCAAAGTGAAAGCTCTCATTGAGGCAGGTCGCATGATGCCGCCCGGCCTGTCGGTATTTGAAGCACGTGACGAAAAACGCGCGGAACGATATAGCTACGAGAGAGAAAACGCAACGCTGCCTCCGGAGCTGGAACAGGAATTTCGGTCGAACGTGCGCGGGTGGAATCACTTCATTCAGGCGGCTGACGGATACCGCCGGCTGGCATCCTGGTACGTCATGAGCGCGGTGCGTCCGGAGACTCGTGCTCAGCGGCTTCGGAAACTGATCGCGGTGTGCGAAGAGGAGCGGCTAAAGGAGTTTCTTCGGCCGGGGAAGAAAGAATCAGCGTCATAGAAGCCCGGACGCCTCCAGCCATTCCGCCGCGACGATGCGTGGCGGGCGCTTCTTGCCTTCTACTTCCAGGTTCATCCGCCGCATCGCTTCCTCGGATATCTTTCCCGACAAAGATTGAAGAACCGCTTCCAGTCCGGGATATTCTTCGAGCGCATCCTGGCGCGCAACAATGGCGGCCTCATAAGGAGGAAACGCATGGCGGTCATCTTCGAGGAC
Organism: uncultured Solibacteraceae bacterium; assembly: GCA_964441675.1. Classification (GTDB taxonomy): domain Bacteria; phylum Acidobacteriota; class Terriglobia; order Bryobacterales; family Bryobacteraceae; genus JAPKYZ01. The sequence continues at coordinate 13,535 of CAYTVP010000085.1, forward strand.
GGTGACATCGGCGGCTCCCAGGTTGCCGTCGGTCTGGTTCGCGGCGATCATTGTTACCGATTCTTGCTCGAGCGCGGGGAGAAGAAGGCCCAGGTCCATGGTTTTCGGCGCGGTACGCCAGATCGGATGATAAATGCGATCGAGAGCGGAAAGCCCATCGGGCCGCCCTTGAAATTCATAACCGACACCCAGCGCCCAGACATCCGGAATAGCCAGCGCGGCGCTGAGCGTGCGGAGTCCTCGCCTACGTGCTTCCTCGCCACGGAT
>CAYTVP010000086.1:0-7201 GCA_964441675.1 uncultured Solibacteraceae bacterium
CCGCAAGATCGCGGAAACTGCGCCTGCCCGTGCAGGATTGCCGAAGAAGCTGCTCCAATTCCTCTGCCGCAATCGGTACACCCGCAAATTCGGCTCGCGCCAGAAACTGCGCAAGTTCATCAATGTCTACGAACCGCCCAATCCCCGCTTCGATCGCCTTTTCAGCCAACAGCCCGGACGCATCCTTCGGCGCCACGCGTTCTTCGAGGATCGCCAGGCGCTCGAATTCTAGCCGCCGAACTGCATCGACCCGCTCAGCGTCGCGGTTCCACTCGACGACCTCTCTTTCGAAAATCCGCTCCGGAAATTCGTCAAGCAACCAATCCGGCTCAATCCCCATCCATTCGCGGATTACCGGCAGGCGCTGGTCGCTCCGCCGCTCGATATCGAGTGCCACAATCCAGGGAGGTGCAGGATCGCGCAGCAGCGCCGAGCCGCCCGCAGCCAGCAGATACTCTTCACCGCGCAACTGTTTCGCCACCCGGTCCGGGAACGCTCGTAAAGCTGCCCGTTGAATGTCGAAATCGCCGCGTCCGCGGCCGAACCGCTTGATGCGATCATCGCGAACCAGCCGCGCGGCTAGTATCGCGCCCTCCTCACCGGCATCTTCAATCAACCTCGCCAAGCGCGGGTGGACCGGATAGCGCGCCAGGCGTCCGTCTGCTTTCAGCAAATCGAGCAGCCGCGCGGCCGCGGCCACCGACTCCGCGGGAGGCTGGTCCATCCATTCAAGCTCACGCGGATCGACTCGAAGACTTCGTAGCACTAGCAGCATCTGCGACAACTCCCGCCGCAGAATTTCTGGCGTTTCGTGGCTGGCACGCCGCGCGAAATCGTCGCCCGTGTAAAGCCGCACGGCGACACCCGGCGCTGTCCGCGCAGCACGTCCGGCGCGCTGCGTCGCCGCAGCCTGGCTGATCTTCACCACATCCAGCGACGGTAAGCCCGTCCATGGAGAATCGCTGGCAACCCGAGCGAGCCCTGTGTCGATGACCGCCGTGATCCCTTCAATAGTCAACGAGCTTTCGGCAACATTCGTCGCAAAAATCACTTTCGGCCGCGTGGATGGCGCAAGCGCGCGATCCTGTTCTTCGGGCGGCAAGTCTCCGTAAAGCGGCAGACCCACCGCGCCACGGCGGCGCAGCGCCCAATCGGAAGCCGCCATTGCTTCTCGAATCTCCCGGGCGCCCGGAAGGAAGACTAATACATCCCCCTCAACCGATTCCAGCGCTTCCGGAATCGATGTCCGGCTGTAGCGAATTTCCAGCGGAAACAGGCGGCCTTCCGATCGAACAACGGGCGCGTGTAACTCGGCCGCAACTTTCTCCGCGTCAAGAGTTGCCGACATAATCACCAACCGAAGGTCGGGCCGCATGGTGCGCTGTAGCCGCCGCAGCAGCGCCAGAGAGAGATCGGACTCCAGGTGGCGCTCGTGAAATTCGTCCAGGACCACCGTTCCGACTCGCCGCAGTTCGGGGTCGGAAAGAAGCTTGCGCGCGAGAATTCCCTCAGTGAGAAAGCGGATCCGGGTTTCCGGCCCGGTAACTTCGTCAAAGCGAACCTGATACCCGACAGTCTCGCCAACACTCTCGCCCAACTCCTCCGCGACCCGCCGGGCGGCCATACGGGCAGCCAGCCGGCGGGGCTCCAACACCCACACTTCTCCGCCAAGGCCCAGGAGTGCCGGGGGCACTCGCGTTGTTTTTCCGGCGCCAGGCGGCGCCTCAACGACTAGATTCCGCCCGCCGCGAAGCACATCCAGTATTTCCGGAATACGGGGGTCTATCGGGAAAGGTCTTCTCACGTAAGATGGATTACACATGAAAGCATTGAATCCGCCGCGGCGGCTGCTTTTCGGACCAGGCCCGTCCCAGGTTGCGCCGCGAGTCTATGAAGCGATGGCTAAGCCCATTGTCGGGCATCTCGATCCATACTTCTTCGACATCAACACCGAGATCCGCGAGGGGCTGAAAGCGTGCTACGGAACTCAGAATGCCTTTACTCTGGCGATTTCCGCCACCGGCAGCGGCGGCATGGAAACCGCAATCGCCAACTTCGTCGAACCGGGCTCGAAGTTCGCCGTCTTCGCCAACGGCTTCTTCTGCGACCGGCAAACCGAGATGGGAAAACGGCAGGGCGCGAACGTCATCCGGTTTGAAAAACCATGGGGAGAGACATTTAGCGATGCTGAGGCGCGTGATTTTATCCTGCGGGAAAAGCCGAACGTCATCGCATTCGTACATGCGGAGACTTCGACCGGAGTAGTTCAGCCTGGTAACGCCATCTGCACGGCTGCTCGCGAGATCGGCGCGATCACCATCGTTGACTGCGTTACTTCGCTCGGCGCCATGCCGATCGAGCTCGACAAAATGGGTGCCGACGTAGCGTATAGCTGCTCGCAGAAGGGAATGTCGTGCCCGCCGGGATTGTCGCCTTTGACCGTGTCGCAGCGCGCCATGGACTGGCTGAAAGCCGGACGGAAGGCACCGAAGCAAACGTGGTACTTCGATTTGTCCCTGCTCGCGGAGTACTTCGACGGCGCGCGTAGATATCACCACACTGCGCCGATCACGTCGTTTTACGCGCTGCACGAGTCGCTTCGCCTGATCGACGAAGAGGGTCTTCCGAACCGCTTCGAACGGCACCGCCGCAACCATCTCGCTTTCGTCGCCGGGGTGGAAGCGATGGGACTCGCGATGCTGGTCAAGGAGGGCCAGCGGCTCTGGACGCTGCACACGCCGCGGATTCCCAAAGGCATCGACGACGTTAAGGTCCGGCAGCACCTGATGGCTAAGCATGGAATCGAAATCTCAGGCGGTTTTGGCCCGCTTGCCGGCAAGGTATTCCGTATTGGATTGATGGGAGTCCTGTCTACCGAACCGGATGTGTTGATGCTGCTCGAAGCTTTAGAGGAAGCGCTGCGGGAAGAAGGCTATCATCCCGTAGGCAATGGCGCCGAAGCAGCCCGAACGGCCTATGCAGCCGCCCAGGAAGTTCGCGCCTAAGAAAACCAGCCGGGAGATCGGGCAGCCTTATCGCTGGACGCGGCCCGATCCCCCGCCCTTTACCAGCGCTGTCACCTCTTCGGCGGTAAACCGGTTGAAATCGCCTGGAATGGAGTGCTTCAAACAGCTTGCCGCCACGGCAAACTCCAGGGCATCCTGCGGCTTGGGCAGCGTCTGCAAGCCGTAGATCAATCCGCCGGCAAAGCAGTCGCCTCCGCCAACTCGGTCGACGATATGCGTGATGTCGTATCGCTGGGAAGTCAGGAACGCTTTTCCATCGTGGAAGCAAGCGCTCCAGCCGTTGTGAGACGCTGAGAAGCTTTCGCGAAGGGTGATCGCAATCGATTTCAGGTTCGGGTAAGCCTTGAGAACACTCTCCGTAAGCTTCTGATATTGGGAGGCATCCAGTCTTCCGGAATGCACATCTACATCAACCTGGATCCCTAGCGCAGTCTGGCAATCCTCTTCGTTCGCGATACAAACATCCGTGAGCTTCACCAAGTCCGGCATCACGTCGCTGGCCTTCTTTCCGTACTTCCACAAATTTTTTCGGTAGTTCAGATCGAGCGAAACCTTCAGCCCTTGCTTCTGCGCGGCGCTCATCGCTTCGAGTGCCAGATCCGCTGCGCTTTGGCTTAACGCGGGCGTGATGCCTGTGATATGAAACCAGTCCGCACCGGCGAAAACCTTGTGCCAATCTACCGCTCCCGGACCTGCAAGAGCGATCGCCGAATGATCGCGGTCGTAGGCGACTTTCGACGGCCTTTGATTCGCGCCAGGCTCTACGAAGTAAATCCCGAAGCGGCCGTTTCCCCGGACAATGAAGCCCGGATCGACCCCGAAGCGGCGTAACTCAGCAATAAAGGCATCCGAGATCGGATTTTTATCCGGAATCACCGTCACGTAGCGCGCTTGAATTCCAAACTGGGCGCACGCAACCGCAACGTTCGCTTCACCGCCTCCGAACGTAGCCAGAAGGTGCGGCGACTGCAGCAACCTCTCATAGCCAGGGGGCGCCAGGCGCAGCATGATCTCACCAAAACTAACGACAGTAGGCATCTAATCTCCTAATTTGAGGCGGCAATCACGTCGATGGCAAACGACGCATCCACTGAGCGAAGTCCCTCGAAGAGAATATTGGTACTCGACGGAGGCCGCTCCTTGGCCAGAAATTCTCCCCGCACCGCGCGCAGTTTTTCTTGAACATGCCCTGCCACCGGATAGTAACTTGTGAAGAATACATCCTGATAGGAGGCGTTCTTCGATTCCAATGTTTTTCCCAATCGTTCGAACGCCAGGCGAACGTCCGCATCCTGCGAACCGAAGCCCAGCTGTTCGCCTGTGAGGATCAATCTCGGCGTGTTGACCAGTGTAACTTGCGAATAATTGGGGGACGAGGGCAAACCCGGTGGATTCAATCGGGAAACAGGCTGGGCCGGAGTCCTCGGCAATCGCCCCACTCCTTCGCACTCCACTTCCGACCGTGACGGGCCGCGCCGCAATTGGACCACCGCCAACGCGGCTCCGGGAAACGCTCGCACGGCATGGCTTTGGACTGCGGAATAGTCCGCAAGCGAGCTCACAAGACAGGTCACCCGCATCATATCCCCGGAAGCGACTCCGGAGGCAGAAGCTGCCGTTGCCAGGTTCCGCAGGGATTTCTCGGCCAGCGGCAAGACCGGGCCAAGCGGGTTCTCTACTGCTCCCTCGGCCGCTACATACTGGCCGGAGAAAAAAGCCAGTCCATGCGGGTTTCGCGGCTTCTTTTCGAGAATGGTTGCTTCCAACTGCACCTGGGCGCCGACCAACCCCAACTGCCCCACCTGAACCAGTGTCAAAGAAGGAAGCTCATTCTTCTTGTCGCCCAGTTCCTCGCTAACGATTGTTTGAATCCTGCGAACTTCGCCGTTCCCGGCGACGAACGCGCGAATCCTCACGATTTGTCCGCCGCGTGATGCCTTGCCGATCGCCTTCAAGGCATCACGGGTTTGCTGCGTTAGCAGCCCCTTCGACGAAAGCGGCGAGACAAGAAAGGACACACGGGAAGTATCAACCACCACGGCCAAAGGCGGATCCGGGAGAACCTCCAGTTGCTGTGTGCGATCTTCTTCCTTTTTACGGCGCTGCGCCGATAGAGGAAGTAACAACGTGCTGGCTAGCGACAGGGAAATCAGGCTTCGAAAAAAGCGGCTCACGAGGCACACTGATTCTATCAAGGAAATTTGGCTGACTGCCGACCATCCAATATGGTATGCTTTGGATCGGTTGGATGATCCAGATACCGCCATTAGACGCTAGCGCAGCAACTCCCTTATATCGGCAGTTATACGAGTCAATTCGTACGGAGATCATGAATGGATCTCTGGCCCAAGGCGATCGTCTGCCCCCAACTCGCGAATTGGCTGGCTTACTTCGGTTGAACCGGACAACGGTTTCGGCAGCGTATGGACTGCTCGAAGAAGCGGGGCTGATCCGTGGACACGTAGGCCGGGGCAGTTTCGTCGCGAACGCACTTCCGTCTGCTGCCGCGGCACCGGAAGCTTCTCGATTCGCCATGCCGGGAGAGAACGGGATGATCAGCTTCGCGACATCTCGCCCACTTGCTCAGCTATTTCCGGTTGAGGATTTTCGGACGACCGTTCGCGAAGTACTGGATGACTCCTCCATCGCCTCCCTGCTCCAATTGGGTTCGCCGCAAGGATATGGCCCGCTACGGAGCTATCTGGGCGGCGAAGATGTACTGATCACCAGCGGCTGCCAACAGGCGCTTGACCTTCTTCAGCGTGTTTTAGCGCCGGCTGGCAGCACGGTTCTGGCAGACGATCCCTGTTATCCCGGTCTCAAGAATATCTTTGAACCGGCCGGTGTCCGCCTGGCCCCGCTTTCGAGCCGCGCGGGAAACCCCGTGTTGGCTATCGTTATTCCGAATTTTTCGAACCCGACAGGGTTGACCATGACGCTTGACGAGCGCCACGAACTGTTGCGGGACGCAAGTGACCGGAATATTACGCTTGTAGAAGTTGATTTGTACAGTGCGCTTCGTTATCGCGGCGAAGCGCTGCCCTCCCTTGCAGATCTGGATCGAAGCAGCTCGGTTATCCAGGTTGGCAGTTTCTCGAAGATGGCTTTCCCCGGACTCCGCATCGGGTGGATCAAGGCACGCCGGGATATTCTTCTGCAGCTCACGGCGGCCAAACAGCGCACCGATCTCCATAGCGATCAGCTTTCCCAGGCGGTGCTGCTACGCTTCGCCGAATCCGGCCGCCTGGAATCGCATCGTGAGCGCGTGATCGCGTATGGCACCCACCAGCTGGATGCAACACTCGAATCTCTCGACAAGGAGATGCCGGCCGGAACGCGTTTTACCCGGCCCGAAGGAGGCATGAACCTCTGGGTTCACCTCCCGGCTCCGTTGGATGCGTCCGCCATGCTAACCGAGGCAAAGGCCATGGGCGTCGATTATTTGCCCGGGCGTTTCTTCTCTATCCAGCAGCATGATGCCGGAAGTTTTCGCTTGAGTTTTGGCGGCTTAACTCCGGAGCGAATCCGGAGCGGGATCGAGTCGCTTGGCCGTGTGTTCCGTCAACAGCCGTCGCTATCCGAACCAGCGATGGCCATTGTCTAACGAGGATTTGTTTCATGTTGCTGAATGATCAGTTTCGACTGAAGGTCGGCTTGGCCGAGATGCTGAAGGGCGGCGTCATCATGGACGTCACCAATGCAGAACAGGCGGTGATCGCCGAAAAAGCCGGCGCCTGTGCCGTCATGGCGCTGGTCAAAGTACCGTCGGATATCCGCAAGGAAGGCGGTGTCGCCCGGATGTCGCCGATTTCGAAGATCCGAGAAATTATGGGTACCGTCACGATACCCGTGATGGCTAAGTGCCGGATTGGCCACTTTATGGAAGCGCGTATTCTCGAAGCACTGGGCGTGGATTACATCGACGAAAGCGAAGTTTTGACCCCGGCCGATGAAGAGAACCATGTGGACAAGCGGCAGTTTAAGGTTCCTTTTGTTTGCGGCGCGCGGAATCTCGGCGAAGCGCTCCGGCGCATCGGCGAAGGCGCGGCGATGATTCGTACCAAGGGCGAAGCGGGTTCGGGCAATATTGTCGAAGCCGTACGCCACATGCGGACGATCCAGAGGGAAATGAAGCAGCTGACAGTGCTGAACTCCGACGAGCTAATGGTCGAAGC
>CAYTVP010000086.1:7211-9504 GCA_964441675.1 uncultured Solibacteraceae bacterium
CGAAAAAGCACCAGGCTCCGTTTGAGCTGATCGAATGGGTGGCCAAGAACGGTAAGCTGCCGGTGCCGAACTTCTCTGCCGGAGGCGTCGCGACCGCCGCCGATGCAGCCCTGGTGATGGCTCTGGGCGCCGAGACCGTGTTTGTCGGCTCGGGAATCTTCAAAAGTTCCGATCCGGAGCGGTTCGCCCGGGCGGTGGTGAAAGCGACCACCTACTGGAAAGATCCCGCAAAGGTGCTCGAAGCCAGCGAAGAATTGCCCGATGGTATGGCGGGTCTCGACTTGCGGCAGCTTCCGGAAGATCAGTTGATGGCCGGCCGGGGCTGGTAGATGGCCCGGGTTGGAGTGCTCGCTCTTCAGGGCGATTACGCGGCGCACGCGAACGCGGTCAAACGGGCCGGCGGTGAAGCGGTAGAAGTACGTACGGCCGCCGGCTTGGAGTCCGTCGACGGCCTGATCCTCCCCGGAGGAGAATCGACAACGATGCTGAAGCTGTTGAAGGAAGAGAATCTCTTCGAGCCTCTAAAGAGTTTTGGCCAACGAAAACCGATTTTCGGCACCTGCGCCGGGGTAATTCTACTCGCTTCGGACGTCGAGAGCCCGAAGCAGGAGTCATTGTCGTTGCTGGACCTGACAGTGAAACGGAACGCTTACGGACGCCAGCTCGACAGCCATATTGCGCGAATCCCGGCGGAGGGCGTCGGCGAACTCGAAGCGGTGTTTATCCGGGCGCCGATCATCCGGCGGCTGGGACAGAATGTTCGCGTGCTGGCATCGCATCGCGGCGATCCGGTATTGGTAGAGCAAGGCAGGCATCTGGCCGCCACGTTCCATCCGGAGCTGACATCGGACCCGCGAGTTCATGCCAGGTTTCTTTCCAAGCTGGAAGCCAATAACCTCCGTCCCGGTGTGGCACCATAGTAGGTATCAGCGCTCCTGACTATCCGCCCTCTTAGGTCACCGCTAACAGATCGGATAACTCAAACTTTCAATGAAGCATCGCGTACTTTTCGTCTGTGTCGGCAATGCCGTTCGCAGCCAGATAGCTGAAGGGTTTGCCCACGCCTATGGGCGCGAGGTTGTCGCTCCCGCCAGCTGCGGCATCAATCCGGCCGGCTCGATCGATGTCGCAGCAGTACGGTCCATGGAAGACATCGGAATCGACATTAGTGAAGGCTTTCCAAAACACTTCCTGGCCATGTCGAAAATGCCGTTTGACCTGGTTGTCAATATCAGCGGTTATCCCTTGCCGGGCGCGGTAACCGCGCCGGTCCGGGAATGGGAAGTAGACGACCCTGTAGGTCTTTCCGACGAAGATTACCGGCGCGCGCGCGATTTACTGCAGAAACTGACCTTGGGGCTTGTCGACGAGCTTCGTGCGTTAGCTCCACCACGTCCTGAGCCGGAACGCCGGGAAGCCCACCCATCCAAGCTTGTGCTCGATCGCCGCCGGAGATTGAAGCGCATCGACTCCGAACAGTAACTCTCTCCGCTGGTGTTGGTGATTACAGCGGCTGTAACGCCAATATCGTTGACTCCTATCTCTTTCTGACTGACTATAAGGTTGCTCCAAAGCAGCTTTGAATAGAAGCAAATCTAAATAAAAATCAATCCGAAGGAGATCTATGCGATCAGTTACTTCCTACCTGATAGCGACAGGTTTGTGCCTTACGGCATCAGTAAATGCCGCTACTGTCAGTTTTCTTTCCGATCCATTCGCAGGATCGGATGCGCTCACCACACCGGGACGCCAGGTTGTTGGAGGCGAGCCGTCCATCAACTTTAATATCGCGACCGATGTTTTTGTGTTCAACCCGGACGTTTTCGGGTTCGGCAACCAGGTCCTTTTTGCAAACGATGTAGTTGGCAACCTGCCTACCAGCGACGTCAACGTGATCGTGTTGCAAACTCTTGACAACGATGCCGACCCAACGACACCGTTTGGCGCCGGCACGGCGGCCAATCTGATCGCGGGACAAGTCTCGGCGCCAACTCCTGGCTTGTTCATTTACTTCAATAGTGGGCTGGACTTACCGAGGTTGGTGTTCTCGACAAACCTGAGCGACGATACTGCCGACTTGAAGATTCTGGCCCGGATGACTAACTTTGCCGGACAACCCGGGATAATGCCTTCGTTCACGGAAGCCAATTTTGCACCAGTGCCGGAGCCTTCGAGCATGGCGTTGATGGCGGTGGGCGCAGCCCTTATCGGCGTTGGCGCACGGCGGAAGCTACAAAAAAAAGAACAATAACAATTCAGTAATCGCTAACAATTGGTAGGTACGGTGACGGGG
>CAYTVP010000086.1:9514-13782 GCA_964441675.1 uncultured Solibacteraceae bacterium
TCAACGCTCCGTCACCTGTACTCCCTCTTCTACTGTATCGTCCGGGTGGACGATCACGCGGTCCCCTTCCTTCAAGCCCGAAAGAACCTCGGCGAAACGCGCATTGCGCTGGCCTACTTGGACGGTTCGATAACGGGCGATCTCACCCTCCACTACGAAAACGGTCCAGTTCTCACCCTGCCGGAAAAGAGAGCTCGCCGGTACCAGTAGCACTGAGTCCGCCTCCCAAAGGATGAAACTCGCCTCGACGCGATACTGATCGCCGAGGCGGCGCCATTGCTCAAACGGAGACGTAATTGTAACCAGCACCAGCACCCGCTGTTCCTCGACGCCCAGCGCCGAAATTTTGGTAAATGCAACAGGCTCGACGCGCCGTACATGCCCTTCCAGAGGCTTCTCGCCGCCCCATCGCTCGAATAGTACCTTCATGCCCGTTTCCACGCGGACGGCATCGGCGGACAGTAACTCGACTTCCACCTCAAGTGCATGCGCGTTGCCTACTTCAAGAAGCGGCTGACCCGGTGTTACCGCGCCCTCGCTTTCGTGCATCACCCGCAACACGCGCCCCCGCGCTGGGGCGCGAACCGCGACCTTTTCCGTGTTACTTTCCGATGGCTGGGCAGCGGCAGAATACCGTAACGTCGCCCGGGCAGCCTCCAGCTCAGCGCGAGCCTGCGCCGCCACATGCTCGGCAGACTGGCGCGATGCTTGAAAACGGCGGGCTTCTGATTCGGCGCGGTCCAACACCTCCCGGGCGACATCGCCTGTCTTCGATAAGGTGCTCATCCGTTCCCGCTGACCTCTCCAGTACGCTTCATCGGCTGCTGCCACCTTCACCTGTTCCTCGGCGGACTGAAGCGCTGCTTCCGCTGCCTTAACTCTGGCTGTCTGTTCCGCATGCGAGCGCGTATCCAAAACCGCCGAGCGCGGCGGCTGCAGCCAGCAGACAATTTGACCGTCCGTCACGGCATCGCCAACCTTTAGCCGAACCCGCTCCGCGTACCCGGCCACCGGCGCCGACACCACATAGCGATCTAGGACGCGCGTCTTCCCTTCCTCGTCTACCGTGACGCGAAGCTGTCCCTTCTGGATGGAGGCAATCTCGACCGCCACCGGCTGTTTGCGATAGCCCAGCATGACCGCGAAGGCGGCAACCGCCGCAATAGCGATGATCCAGATCCAGCGCCTAAGCCCCAAACAGGTTTACTCCCGAGCCTTCAGAACGGAAACCAGGTCCAGGCGGGCTAGCTGCCGGGCTACCACCAGGCCGGATCCAAGCGCAGCGAGCAACACCACAGTTGCCGCAAAGGAGTATGTCTTGGGAAAAATAATTGCCGGTACGCGAAACAATTCGGTCTCGAGATTGTTGACCATGATTTCGCTGAGTCCTCGGCCGATCAGGCATCCAATGGGTATGGCGGCAAGCACCAGTATCGCCAACTCACCCAACAGGATGTATGAAATCTCACCGAGCGTGAAGCCAAGTACGCGAAGGCTGGCCAATTCCCGGCGGCGTTCTGAAAGGGCGATGCGTACGCTATTGTAGACGACGCCAACGGCGATAGTCATCGCCATCAAAGTGTTGATAAAGACAAACACCAGCATCTGCCGGGCCATCGTGTCATAGAAATTTTTAAGCGCATTCTCGCGCATCGAAGCGCCGGCCACCCGCGGCATATCCTTCAAGTCCTCCAGAAGGGCGGAACGGGCGTCCCGATCGGCAGTTAAATACACGCCGGAGATCGCCGCGCCCTCGCGCATGAGCCGGTTCAGCGCGTCCAGCCGCATGTAGGCCGAAACGCCGACAAATTCCTTAACAACACCAACCACAGGCACTTGCCGGACCGGCCGCTCACCTTCATGAACTTCCACGGTCAGAATGTCACCCGGCCGTATATCCAACATATCCGCCAGGTAGTCTGTGAGAATTATGCCCTCAGGCGGAATCTCCACCAGATCAAGCTGCGTGTTGAGAAGACGGTACAACGAGTTGTTTTCCGGAATTCCGCGGATGGAGCCGCGGTAGCTTCGCTGCTCGAAAACCAGGTCCGCCGGAACCGTGCGAAAAGGCTCAACAACATTGACACCCGGCTTCTGCCGCAAGCTGTAGGCGGCGCGGTGGGACGACGGCTCCACAAATGTCACAGTGATATCGTCGCGCTGCGCGTAGCGAAATTGAATTGACACCATGTAGTCGATGCAGTCTCGATAGAAGCCCCCAATCACGACAATCCCGCACGCGAAGGCTACGCCGATGACGGTGAGCAATGACTTCACCGGCCGCCGGCTGATATTTCGAAGAATCATCCGCGTAGGCTGCGCCAGGCGGCCAACGACGCCAAGACGTTCCAACAAAGTCGGCCGGAATCGCGGCGGCGCGGCCGGCTGCATCGCTTCGGCGGGCGGAACTCCGGCAGCCTTCAGGACGGAAACAAGCGTGCCGGCAATGGCTGCGGCAAGACTGATTCCGCACGCCGCCAGCACCACAGATGGTTTCAAAAGATACAGCATGAACGGGAACCGGTAGTACTGCATATAGAGGTTGCCCATGGCCGTCGCCATCCAGATCCCAAGGCCAGTGCCGATAGCCACTCCGAGCAAGACCACGAGTACGACAAGCTTGGTGTAATGAGCCGCGACCGCGCCGGTCGAGTAGCCGAACGCTTTGAGAATCGCCAGCTGTTCGCGCTGCGTTGCGATCAGGCGGGTAACGACAACATTCAATAGAAAGGCCGCTACACCAAGAAAGATCGTTGGGAACATCGTCGCCATCTGGCGCAGTTGCTTGAACTCCTCGGACAGGTAGCGGTGCGACGGCTGATTTTCGCGCGATACGGCTCCGATGCCGCCGTAGCGGGCAAGCACCGCGTCCACATCGTTCAGAACGGTTGGAATGCTTGCGCCCGGCTCCACCTGAATCGCTACATCATTGAAGCCTCCCTCCATTTCCGCGGCGCTTTCGAGCGATCTTCGCGCCATCCAAAGAATGCCGTAAGTTCGAAAGTCCGGAATCAGCGCGCCCGGTTGCAATTGATAGATAAACTCGGGCGACAGTGCGATGCCCACGATTCGCAGAGTGCGCCGCTTGCCACGAATGGTGACCCGGAACTGGTCGCCTGGCATGAAGCCGTGTGCTTCGGCGAATGACTCGCTGATCACTACTTCGTCGCTACGATTCGAATCTACAAGACGGCCCCGGCGGATGTAAATCCGGTTCAACAGCTGCTCGCCGTCGTCGGGCAGCGAGATGACCTGCGCCGTTACGGGATCTTCGAAACCGTCGAGATCCAGGCTTGCCGCGGTGGTAACGCGAGTGGCAACCCGCCGGACACCTTCGATTTCTTCCAAGCGCAGCCGCACGGTCTCGGGCGCTCGCTTCAGCGTTGCGAAGACGTCGGCAAACTGGTAGTCCCGATAGAATGCCTGCTGCGTCGCCAGCAGCGAGTCCAGAACGGAAATCGCCATGATGAACGTCGCCACTCCGCCCGCGATCACCAGAGCGATAGCCATCGCCTGACTTTTCATGGCCATGAGATCGCGAACCAGCTTTCTGTCCAGAGTAGAAATCACCATTCGAGATCCTTCGGACTTTTCTTTTCCGGATTTGTATCGATCCGGCTAATGCGGCCATCGCTCATGTGAATCACGCGATCGGCCATCGCTGCAATTCCTGAGTTGTGTGTGATCACTGCCGTCGTCGTGCCAAGCTCGCGATTGACCCGTTCCAGCGCTTCGAGCACGATGACGCCGGTGGCGGAATCCAGCGCACCGGTCGGCTCGTCGCAGAGAAGGATTTCGGGCTTCTTGGCGATTGCGCGGGCAATGGCGACGCGCTGTTGCTCGCCCCCCGAAAGCTGCGAAGGAAAGTGATCGAGCCGATGCTCCAGCTTGACGAGAGCCAGTGCGTCTTCCGGCTTCATCGGGTCTCGCGCGATCTCAGTTACAGCTGAAACATTCTCGCGCGCCGTAAGGCTAGGAATGAGGTTGTAGAACTGAAAGACAAACCCGACGTGATATCGCCGATACTCCGTCAGATCGCGATCACTCGCATGGGTAATATCTTTGCCGTTATAGCTGATCTGTCCGGAAGTAGCGCGATCGAGCCCGCCAAGAATATTCAGCAGCGTCGACTTGCCACTGCCTGACGGTCCAAGCATGACGATGAATTCGCCGCGTTCGAGCTCCAGGTCTACGCCGCGCAAAGCATGGACCTCCACCTCTCCCATGCGGTACACCTTGGTCAGATCGCGCGCGCTGAATACAGTGTC
>CAYTVP010000087.1:0-13020 GCA_964441675.1 uncultured Solibacteraceae bacterium
CACGCTGTACCCGGTCCGGAAGCTCAAAACCGGCGGCTCCGGAGATCGGCGTCAGCCGCCGCCGTCCATTGTCGAACTCGGACCATGACGCGGCATAAGAGGCTTTCGGCTCCAGCTTGTGGAGTTCGGCCAAATCCACGTAGCTCAGCCGGCCGTCAACGACACTGAACCTGTCCAACGGAAGAACCTTCGCAAAGAATGTTTTGCCGATTTTGTCGCGCCGCTTGCGGAGGCACTCAATTACCCATGCCGTGGCGCGAGGATCGCTGTACTGGCCAAAGCGAACGATCGCTTCGATCTCGTTATCCGTGAAGTTCATCACCTGCTTGGCAGCCCAGAAGTCATCGTCGGGCAAGCGGTTGACGAAAGCCGGATTGGGGTACTCCGGGTAATAGTGATCCGGGTCGAACAACTCCCACTCGAAGCGCCCGACCGAGGGCATGTAGTTAAAGCGATACCGCTCCCACGGCGTCGAGTAAAACCCGAACGTGGCAAATTGAATCGCGGCGGGTTTCCAGGCAAACAGATACTGATTGCCCGAGCGTGCCGGATTCGCTTTCGTGCTGGCGCTTCCCAGCGTGGAACCAAAATCGATCAGGTCGTGCCGCACGACATTGACTCCATCCACTTCAATCAGCGTGTCGAGAGTATTGATCGACCGGGAGTCGTCATGTCCCAGCCAGGCGCAGAAAACATACAGGCCGCGCAGGTCCCGCCGGTGTTCGTGGGGATAGATATCGTTGGGATCATCCTTGCGCGTGCCGTGATAGCGAAACGGTCCGAGCAGCTTTCCGGGAATAACCGCACTAGCGACGGCGCGAAACCGGCCGTCGGTATCTCGCGCCAGCCGCGACAGGACGCGATCGACATCGCTGACGTCAATCTCACGAGTCTGATCGTTGAAGCGCATGGTGGCGCCTTCGGCAATCTGCAGTTCTTGCCGTTCGAATCGGACGATATAGTATTCCGGCACAAAAAAGCCGAGCGCATGGAAGAATCGGGAGCTAATCACATCGGCCGCCGTCGCCATCTCGGGATTGGTAGTCGGATCGAACTTCAGGAAGTACCGCTGCTTTCGCGAATCCTCGATGAGGAAGCCGGGAGTCACGCCCTGCTCTTTCATCTGCAGGACTTTCCACGGGCCTTGGCGGTTGGGAGCATTGTTGGCCCCGGGACCGATGATCAACTCCGGAACCGTGAGGCGTTTCTTCCAGTGACGGTTCTCGTACCACCAGGGCGTGTCGGGGACCTCGTCGAGGGTGTTCACTTCCATCGCGCGGACCGGCGGACCGGCCTTCGGCTGTTTCTCGCCGGGGTTCTTCAGCGTGTAGAGGAAAAGGTCGAACAGGTCGTTGAGCTTGACGGGCTTAGGGTCAACTACATTGATCGCTCGAGGAGATCTGAGCAGTGGATCGTCCGGAAAGAACTTCGGCAACGCCGGCGTCTGGGCTGCACACGCCGCAGCAAGGACCAGCGCCATTCCGGCTACATAAAGTTGTTGAACTTGAACCATACGATCACTGATTCCCGCGATACGCCGATGTCGATGCGGATGATCGGCACATCACGAACATTGGCCCGAAACCCAATGCCGTAAGACAGCTCAAACCGCCGGATATTGAACTGGCTCCGGCGGTCCGCGATCTGCCCCGCATCGAAAAATAATGCTCCATCCAGCCCCGAAAAGATCTCCCACCGATACTCGGCATTGGTGACAATCTTATTTTCCCCATAGAACCGGTAGGGCGAGAAGCCCCGCAAGTCGTCGGATCCGCCAAGCGTCTGCTGCAAGTAAAAGGGAACCAGGTCGGGACCATTGGTAAAGGTGAAGGTCGAGGCTGCGTTCAGGACAAAAACCCTCTTCTCGTTAAAGAAGGGAATATATTGCGTCGCCCGCATGTCCAGCTGCCGATAGTTAAAGCGATTGAGACGGCGATCGTCCTGGTATGTGTAACGCGCAAGATACTGCCCGCCACTCTTCGGTCCCCGAGGAAAATCGCGGAAGTCGATGTCCAATTCGACGCCATAACGTAGATAGTCGGTCTGCGCTCCAAGGCCGGGAACCGCTGCGGGAGTATATACCTCGTCGACGGAGGCATAACGGCTGTCCTGGCCGGGGCCGACATTGTACAGGCGATATCCACCCAGCAGTCCGGCGCGCAAGTGCGGCAGCAGCTTATAAGAGAGCGACCCGTCGAATCGAGTCTCCTCGATTCGGAAATTGCTGCGATTGCGGACTCGCTGCTGATCCGGCGGGCCGAAGTAGGAAATCGAATTCGAGTCCCGATAACCTGTTTCGAAAACCAGCGGCAATCGACTATTCAGAAGCTTGGGAAACTCAACGCCTGCCGTGTAAACCTGCCAAAGCCGGCTCGACAGACTGGCCGATACATAAGGAGCATAAGGGCGGCGTATATCGGCGGGCGGACGCCACGCGATGCCCCCCGCGAATCCGGATCCCGTGGGCTGCCCGCCGAAGATAGGACGAAATCCACCGGTATATCCTTCAAACTTCGAAAGAAACTGAGCGTTGGCGAGGCGATTGAAGACTTTCTCGACGTCGCTAACCGACTGAGGCTGGAGCCGGGCTTCCTTTTCACGCCGCTGCCGCTCGATAATCTCGCTGCGGGATTTGGCGTCCAACGGCGGCGGCGGTGGCTCAACCTTGTCCTGGTCCTGCGCCGTCAGGATCGATGCGCACAGGACGATTCCGAGAACACGGAGGCCTCGTTTCAGGATCGCCATCCGGACCGCATGCTCTTCCTCCGTAGCGCGACGCGCATCAGTAGATCCCATTCTACTGATGGCTTGCCACAAGTCACGTCCGGGAGCTGCGAGATAGATTCCTTATTGTTTCGGACTCGGGCTGCTGGTTTGCTGCGCGAGCTTCACGCGGCCCGAGTCGAGCTTTTTTTGCACTTTGGCGATCTCGGCCGTGTCCTGATCCGAGGGAGGCGTAGCTTTCCACTCCGCAACACTGCGCTCCCACTGGCTTATGGCGTCCTTCAGCCGGCCTTGTTCCGCGTAGACGTCGCCGAGATGATCATGGACGGTCGGGTCATGGGGCGCACGTTCCACTGCTCGGGCGAGTGCCTTCTCCGCCTCGTCAAGACGGTTCATCCGGAACAGCACCCAGCCGAGGCTATCCAGGTAGGCTCCGTTGTCGGGCTCCTGATCCACAGCTTTCTGGATCATCTGGTGGGCTTCCGCGAGGCGGACGTTCCGGTCGGCAAGCATATAGCCGAGGTAGTTCAATGCGGACGCATTCAAAGGATTTACCGCTAGCACTTTCCTGAATTCCGCTTCGGATTCGTCGTAGCGCTTCATCTTTTCGAGCATCGCGCCACGCATGAAATGCAGGTTTTCCTTTTCTACCGGATCGCCAGAGAGCTTTTCAGCCGCGTCGATGGCGTTGCCCATCTCCTGATAGTTCTTCGACTTCTCGTAAATCTGGGCGAGGCTCAAATAAACTTCGCGATCGGATTTTCCATCGAGTAGCGTGCGGACTTCCTTGGCGGCTTCGTCGCCTCTCCCGATCTCGGCAAGCAGGTTGGCCCGCACCAGCTTCACCATGCGGTCATCCGGATACTTCGACCGCGCGGCATCGGCTTCCGCAACAGCCTTATCGAAATCCCGGGCTCCCCGATACGTTTCGACGATCTGGGCAGACGCCCGCGCGCCCATCTCCGAATCGACCGACGCCATTTCCCGGAAAACCTCTACCGCTTCGGCCGCTTGATCATTCTGCCGGTATAAGAGGGCAAGCCGCTCCAAAAGCATTACCCGGCTGGCCTTATCGCCTGCCGAAGCGTAGCTGCGCTTTGCCGTGGCATCTACAATGCCTTTCATCACCTCGATCGCCTGGGCCACCTTTCCCTCTGCCTCAAGGAGCGCTACTTCGTTGTATCGAATCTCCAGACTGTTCGGCTCAGCCTCCTGGGCTTTAGCAGAAGCGTCCCGCGCTTCGGCAAACTTACGCTGCTGCCGGTAAATCTGCGACATCCGGAGCCATGATTGCGAATCCTTTGGCTCTTCATCGGTCAGCTCTTTATAAACTTTGAGCGCCTCATCATACTGATCCGCAAACATCAGGCTTTGCGCATAAGCCCGTTTCAAGTCTGGATTCCCGGGTGAGATATCGATCGCTCGCCGCAGCGTTTCGGCGGCCAGCTTAAAATCGCGCATCTGCTCGTAGCTCTGCGCGAGGGACGTGAGCGTCCGCAGATTTGGAGATTTCGCAGCAGCTTTCTCAAGCAGTTCCGCGGAAGCTTTATGGTCGCCCAGATCGGCCAACACCATCGCCAAGCCAATATTGGCATCCTCGTTATCGGGCTCAATTTCGAGCACCTTGCGGTACGCCTTCTCCGATTCCGGCGAATTCTGCGCAATTTTCTGGAGTCGCCCCAGCATCAGCAGGGATTCGATGTCCTCCGGTTCGGTTTCCGTGATGCGTTCGTATTGCTCGATAGCCTTTTTGATCATCTGCTGGTTCAGGCGGCCGCCTTCGCGGTCCCCAAGCATTCTCGAGTAAATACGACCTAAAAGTCGTCGCGCATTGAGGTCTCCCGGATTGGCTTTAATTGCTTCCTCAGCCTCGCTCACGGCCGAGCTCAACTGGGCGCCCCCATTCACATATAAGTCGGCAAGCTCCTCGACAATGAAGCCCGCCTTCGGGTCGGCCTTCAGCGCAGCTCGATAATTTTCAATGGCATTATTGAGGTACTCACTCCGATTGCCGTATGCTGCGGCAAGCTCCGCATATAAGTGGCCCATCGCATAGTGATAGTAGGCATTGGCCTTATCGGATTGTGGGGAAGGCTGTGAAGGGGCCTGCTGACCGAACGCGAGAGTTGCTACTGCAACTGCGGTCGCCCACTTCCAGGAAGAGGAATATAGCATGCGCGTGACTTTCTGCCGGCCCAAAAGGCCAACGACCGCCTTTTCCAGGCTGGTCCGGATGTTTTCAGTATACTCCGCGACCATCCAACGCTCAGAAAAGATTACGCTTCGTTAAACAACTCGTGTGAGAAAAGACCGGATACCTTTGTTGGCGATCACCGGACCCACCGGGAGCGGCAAGAGCGCACTCGCGGTAGAGCTCGCGCTGCGCTTCGGTGGCGAGGTAATCAGCTGCGATGCCATGCAGGTTTATCGCGGCTTCGACATCGGAATGGCAAAGCTGCCGCCTGCCGCGCGCCGCGGCGTGCCCCATCACTTGATCGATATCTGCGAGCCGCAGGAAACTTTCAGCGCGGGGGATTTCGCGCGCGTTGCCGGGGCCGTCGCCGGGGAAATTGTCCGGCGAAACCGCATCCCCATCGTTGCCGGCGGTACTGGATTTTACCTGCGCGCACTCGTCGAAGGTCTTTTTGAAGGCCCGGAGCGAGATACCGCCCTTCGGGAAAGCCTGAAGGAGCGGGAGCGCCGGCGGCCGGGCGTGATCCACCGCCTGCTGCGGCGCTTCGACCCGGATTCGGCGGGACGCATCCATCCGAACGACCTGAATAAGACTATCCGGGCAGTCGAGGTGGGTATCGCGTCCCGCTCCACCCTGACAGATCTACATCGCACTCCCCGGAAGCCGCCGGCGAACTTTGACGCCACCATCGTCTTCCTCGATCCCGATCGCGCCGCGCTTTACGATCGCATAAATCAAAGATGCCGCGAAATGTTTGAAGAGGGGCTGGTGGAAGAAACACGGCGCAATCTGGCCATGGGCATTCCGAGAAGCGCGCAACCGTTTCAAGGCGTCGGCTATCGGGAAGCGCTGGCCGTCCTCGACAACGAGATCACGGTGGAACAAGCTGTGCGTCTCAGCCAACAGGCTACGCGCCGCTACGCGAAACGCCAGTGGACATGGTTTCGCCGGGAAGGCCGCGCCATACGCATTCCCGGATTCGGCGACGAGCCGGCGGCGTTACGCCGCGCCCTCGAAATCGTTGGCGAAATACCGAAATTGCGTGGCGAAATTCCCGCTGAGTAACGGAACATTTCTTAGTCTCTCCCGTATTAACAGGCAGCCCACGAAATGGCAGGGTTCAAAACAGGAAAGTGAATTTGATTAGGAGTGTCCCAATGATTAAGAAGTTGCTGCTTGCTCTTTCGACGGTTGCTTTGGCTGTGGCCGGCGCGGCGGAAACTCACCGCGTTACGCTCTTCCAGCCTTCCGTTGTAAACGGCACCACGTTGAAACCCGGCGACTATAAAGTGGAAGTAAATGACAATAAAGTTGCTATTTCGCGCGGAAAGGAACGGGTAGAGGCCGATGTCCGCGTGGAGAGCGCGGACCAAAAGTTTCCTTCCACCTCCGTGCGCTACTCGAATGGCAACGGACAGATGAAAGTGGAAGAAATCCGCATCGGCGGCACAAAGACGAAGCTTGTATTCTCTTCGCCGCCCGATCGCCCTGCGGGAGAATAGGCTGCTCACGATCGCTTGGCCTCGCTTACTTAGGTGTTGCCCCGCCCCGTCTGTTACGCTGACGACAGATGGGGCGGTTTTTCCTCCTGCTGGTTTCTCTGGTTCCTGGTATTCCGGTCGCTGCTCAAAGCTTCCTGGTTTTACCGTTTGTTAACTTCACAAACAACGAAAAACTGAACTGGGTCGGCGAGAGTATCTCGGAATCGTTGGCCGATGGTTTGGCATCGGAAGGCATCCTGGTTGTGGATCGCGCCGATCGCGAAAAAATTTTTCGCAAGCTGGCCATCAAGCCGAATGCCAGGCTGACACGCGCGACCATTCTCAAAGTGGCGATGGATCTGGATGCTTCGTTCGTCATCTTTGGCCAGTTCGAACAGCCGCAGGGCGAACTGCGCATTCTCTCGACTGCGTTTGATGTCAAGAAACTCGCCGTCGCCGGAGATTCGATGGAGCGAGGGCCGCTGGCCGAGTTGGGATCGCTCGAAACTCGTCTCGCGTGGCAGATGCTCCAACTGCTGGCGCCGGATATCGCTCCGACGGAAACCGAGTACCTGCGCCAGCGCCCTACCGTGCGCTTCGAGGCGCTGGAACAGTACATCGCCGGCCTCACCGCCAGCGATGACGAAAGCCGGCTGAAGGCCCTCAGCCAGGCGACACAACTCGATCCGAATTTTCTCCTTCCGGCATTTCAGCTGGGGCGAGTCTATTTTCAGCGCAAGCAGTACGAGGAAGCGGCACTGTGGCTGACCCGTATACACGCAAGCGACGTCCATTACCGGCAAGCCAGCTTTTATCTGGGAGTCGCCCGGTATCACATCGGCGACTTTCGCGCTGCCACTCAAGCCTTTGAAGTCGTGGCGCAAGCGGTTCCCTTGAATGAAGTTTTAAACAATCTCGGCGCGGCGCAGAGCCGCTTGGGATTGCCGGAAGCACTCTCGAACTTCGAGAAGGCGCTCGAGGGCGATGAAGCAGATCCCGATTATCACTTCAATGTCGGCTACGCTCTGCTACGCGCTGGAGATACTGCTCGCGCGGCTGACCGGTTCCGGGCAGTTGTCGAGCGGAATCCGTCGGATGCGATCGCAACAGAGATGCTGGGCCGAAGCTTGAGGCCCGATGGCGACGTACCGGGCGGACGCGAGCGGCTGAAGACCAACTATCAGGAAGCAGCATTCTTTCAGCTGAAAGCGCTGCTGAATCCGGCTAAGAAAAAGTAGCCGCTCGGCGTCAAGCTTAGCCTACCGTATGGTGATCCCCGCCTCTTCATCCAGCCGAAGCTTATCCAGCATCGAGAAGAGCGGCAGCGCTACAGCCGCGTTGAGCACGCCGAGAGCGAAATTCTGTTGAACATCGAACGGCAACTGCTGGCCAAGCAGTGAGCGCGCCAGCACCCAATAAAAAAACTGATGGAAGAGAAAAAAGAAAAACCCGAGGATCAACCGGATCGCCGGATTCTCCACCTCAAACCGCTGGCTGACGGACGCGGAGAAGTAGCCGACCAGCGTTTTCACGATCCCGAACATCCCAATCGGTTGCGAGCTAAGCGAATCCTGCGCCAACCCGATGGCGGCGCCGATCAACATTCCCTGTAGCTGGCTGCGCCGCATCAGTGAAAAGTACACCGTCACAAGCAGCGGCAGTTCCAGATATCCGAGATACTCGAACAGCCTCGGCAGATACACCTGGAAGAGAATGGCCGCCAGCGGGATCAGAAGCAGTGCTGTCGGCCCGAAATGAGACGCAGCCTTTCGGCGCGGCGTATCCGTAAGGATGTGCTCGCTGTAATCGTTCATCGCGGCGCCGCGGTCGTCACTCCCGGAGTTTTCGCCGGGGCGGGCGCGCCGGCTGACGGAGACTGCGCCGCCGGCTTTTTCGCCACAGGGGGCTTAGGCGCTACCGGCTTGTTAAAGTCGGGCGACACTCTGCCTTCGCCGTACTTGTAGTTCAACGAATCCCCGAGCTCCCGATACCTCGTTTTCAGCCGGTCCGCATCGGTGGATATCGGTGGGGGGTCTGCGGACACGGCCGGCACCTGCGGGGAGCCCGGCGGCCGGGGCAGCATCTTCATTTCGCCGCCGGCGGCACGGGTGTCGGCCGGAATCTGCTGATGCACTCCGTCCACCACCACCAGCACTTCTTCCAGCCCCTGGCGAAATCCGGCGGGATTCAGGAAGACATCCTTGAACGTTCCTCCATCGCGAACCACCGAAACGGTTCCCACCGGAAGGCCTTTCGGGAACACGCGATCGTCGCCCGAAGTGTAGAACCATTCGCCGATATCCACTGGCTGCTCGATTTGCACATAGTCAACAATACAAGTGCTGCGTCCTTGCCCTTTCAGCGTGCCCGTGACGTGGTTCTTCTGCGAGATGACGCCCGCGGCAAAGGTCGGGTCGGTAATCAGCTGAACCTGGGAAGCAGTCGGATAAGACGCAGTTACTTTGCCGACGATTCCGTCCGGCGTCAATACGGCCATTCCCCGCTGCACGCCGCTGGTAAAACCCCGGTCGATAAATACAACCCGCGAGTTGGTTCCGGTTGAGGTTCCGATGATGCGCGCGGCAACGGTCCGCGAGGGGGATCGTTTCTGAAACGCCTTCAGCGCTTCAGCACGCTCCGCCGTGGCAAGCTCCGAACGCAGATACTGATTCTCCAGCTTCAGTTTGCCGAGCTCGTCCCGCATGCGGCGGTTATCCGACTGCACTCCGGAAAGCACCAGGTAGTTCTGAACCAGCCCGACCGTCCCCGATCGAACGGCTTCAATCACACGGGCCAAAGGAGTGACCGCCGTAACGGCCCACACGCGGATGAGGCGTACATCCTGATTGGTACGCACCTGGTAGGCCAATAAAATGAGTTGCGCGAGGATCACGACCACAAGGATCGAAAGATTGCGGTAGCGGGAAAAAAGAATGTCCATCGCCGGATTCGCCGGGCTTCACCGCCGCCCGACCGGAAAAGCGTTAGCGGACTTGTCTATCGGTCACTCGATAGCCGGTCACTCAATAGCAATGCGGCGCAATAACTTGAAGTCTGTTAGCATTTTACCCGTTCCCAGGGCAACGCTTGCGAGCGGGTCTTCGGCAATCGACACCGGAAGACCGGTTTCCTCGCGAATTCGCTTATCGAGATTCTGGATTAGAGCGCCGCCGCCGGTTAGAACGATACCGCGGTCGCTGATATCGGCCGATAGTTCGGGCGGCGTTCGCTCGAGCGCGACACGGATGGCGTTCATGATCGTAGCCACACACTCCGACAGCGACTCGCGAATTTCTTTATCCTCGATTGAGATCGTCCGCGGTACACCTTCAATCAGGCTGCGCCCCTTGATCTCCATCGTCACGGGGCGATCCAGCGGGTACGCGCTACCGATCTGGATCTTGACCTGTTCTGCGGTTCGCTCGCCGATGAGCAGGTTGTACTTGCGCTTGAGGTACTGCATGATGGCGTCGTCCATCTCGTTGCCGGCGACACGCACAGAGCGGGCGTAAACAATACCGGAAAGAGAAATCACCGCGATGTCGGTAGTGCCGCCGCCAATGTCGACCACCATGTTTCCAGACGGCTCGGTGATGGGCAGTCCGGCGCCGATGGCGGCTACCATCGCCTGCTCCACCAGGTGCACTTCACTTGCCTTGGCCCGATAGGCCGAGTCGATCACCGCGCGCTTCTCCACCTGCGTAATTTCGCTGGGAACGCCGATGACAATGCGCGGATGAACCAGCGTCTTTCGGCCGTGCGCCTTGAGAATAAAGTAATTCAACATGCGCTCGGTGACTTTGAAGTCGGCGATCACCCCGTCCTTCATAGGACGTATCGCAACAATGTTGCCGGGCGTGCGGCCCACCATTTCCTTGGCCTCGCGGCCCACCGCTTCGATATCACCGGTAACCTTGTTAATGGCTACAATGGACGGCTCGTTGACAACGATACCCTTCCCCTTGGCATACACCAACGTGTTCGCCGTGCCAAGATCGATAGCCAGGTCGGAAGAAAATAAGCTGAAGATGGAACGGAAATTCATCGTAGAGCGCCGGCAAAACGTGCCCACGCGGGGACGGGATTACTGGAAAATTTAACCAAGGGCAAAGATTGAGATTACCAAGCTAGCATATGAACCGCAGAATCTTTTTTAGTTGCGCGCTCGGCGGAGCCGCTGCCGCCTCCGGCTGCCGGAAACGCAATGCGGCGCGCCCCAGCGGGCTGGCACTGGTAGCCAATCGCGACGGAAGTGCCGTGGCGGTCGTCGATCTGCGGGCGTTTGCCGCCATACGGCACATTCACGTCGAGGGGCATCCCTCCACTCTCGCCGTCCTGCCGGAAAACAGGATTGGCGTCCTGACCCCGGAAAACGGTACGCTGCACCGGATCGATCTCGACGACCTGGCCGTCGACATCAAGCGGCAGGTGGCCGGAAGCGCCACGACCATGGCCATGGCGCCCAACGGAACCGGGCTATATGTTTTGGCAGAGCGCTGGTTCATCCGTGCCAACCCGAACACGCTCCGGCCGGAATGGCAACTGGGACTGCCGGAGGCCGGCGTACAGCTCGATCTCGCAACGGACAACGAGAGGGCGGTCATTACGGGAGTGGCCGGGCGGGTGATGGCGATTGATCTTCGCCAGCGGCGCATCGCCTGGCAGCGCCAATTGATGCAAAAAAGTGGCCCGATCCGATTTTTGGGGAATGGAAAACTCCTGGTGGCCGGAGACCGGGCGCAAAGAATGCTCCATATGCTGGATGCCGCCTTCGGTACTCCGGTGGTGGAACTGCCGCTGACTCTCGAACCGGAGCGTTTCTGTTTTAAGCAGGACGGTGGCCAGCTATTTGTCACCGGCAGCGGGCAGGACGCTGTCGCGGTCGTCTATCCCTATCAGACACAAATCGCCGGGACGATTCTCGCCGGGCGTAAACCCGGAGTTATGGCCGCTTCCTCGTCGCCGGATATGTTGTTTATCGCAAACCCCGAATCGGGCGGCGTGACGGTGATGGACATTCGGAGGCACAGAATCCGCGCCGTCGTGCCCGTCGGACAACGTCCCTGCCGCATTGTGGTGACACCTGACAATAACTTTGCGCTCGCGCTGAATGAGCAATCGGGCGATATCGCCGTCATCCGCGTCGATGCAATGGGGGGCCGGCGGCTGAAAGCCGCGCCCTTATTCACGCTAATCCCGGTTGGCTCGGCACCGGTTGACGTGATCGTTCTGGAAGTGTAGTTAATAACGAGAAGAATTGATACTGATACAGGAGACGTAGCATAAAATGCCGGCAAAAGGCCCTTTGCTGTTCGCTCTTGCCTTGATCCTCGCGGCGAGTATCTATACATTCTCAAAGCACTATCGGTTAGTTTGGCTGGCGCAGGCCCAAACCACTTTCCCTGGGTTCACTGCCCGAATGGTTTCATATTCCGATTACGGAACTCCTGAGCAGAAATTCATCGAAGAACAGTCCGTTACGGTAACGAGAGATGGCGCTGTTGCTGAAAGTCATAGCCTGCCGGGACGTCCCCTTTCGGAAGTAGCTGTGACGGTAACGTCTAAAGACGGCCATAGACTCATCGGCGTTGGGCCAATTGGCTTAAAGACCGTCGCGCCGCCGGTGCCTGCGGAAGGGATTGCTAAATCGAATGCGTACAAGGCACGGCTACACGCAAACGGATGCGTTGACGCCGCTCGCGGCGAAATTTTGCTCTTTCCTGAAAAGCTGCTCGAGCGTTGGGATGCGGTGGTGGTTCAGCGCTCCGATTTCGTCTCGGGATCGCATAGGGCTCGGATTCAGGTGTGGCGGGTTCCGGCGCTCAATTGCCAGCAGGTCCAAGCTCAAACTGAAACCACAAAAGACGGCAACCCCGCTGGTTCGACGTTCACCAAGCTCGTTGCCTTGGAATTCGTGAACACTCACAGCAAATCGTTCACCGGCCAACTCGCCGAGATGAAGGAGGTTGCCCCGTCGAATCTCTACAAGCGGTTCACGGAACATGTCGGCCAACCCGCTTGTACGACTTGCGACCGGCGGCTCGGGAAAATGGACAAGACATATGAGGCTACGACGAATCCGTAGCGCATCTGCCCGAAACCATCTGCGTTAGCTACTTCGGAAGCACGATGTGGTCGATACCCGGCCGAACCCCATAGTCAGGCGGCAGTGTCCGCCAATCCTTTGCGCCGCGGGCATTCCAGTTCCAGACGATCGCGCCATCCTTCAGCGTCATATCGCATAGCAGCCGTTCGCTGCCTTTCTGCGCCCCGCCGGCGAAATCGGCAAATGTGAACTCGCCTTTCTCCAAGTTCCACACTGCGATGTCCGCCGGCGCGCCAACGGTAAGGTGTCCGAGATCCGTCTTCCGAATTTCCTGCGCCGGGTTCCAGGTAGATTCGCGGATCACCTCGACCAGGGGTACGCCTAACGCCAGCATCTTCGACATGGTGGTGGGCATATCCATCATGGAGCCGTTCATCGAACCGGTGTGAAGATCGGTGGAGATGGAATCCGGATAGAATTTCGCGCGGACCGCCGCATCGGCATTCCGAAAGACAAAGCTTCCTCCACCGTGCCCCACGTCGAACTTCACTCCGCGGGCACGAGCCTGGCGGAGG
>CAYTVP010000087.1:13030-13700 GCA_964441675.1 uncultured Solibacteraceae bacterium
GGTAATCCGGCAGCTTTCCTTCGCGGTCGAGATACGGTACGGGTCCGCGAAACATATGCGTCGCAATGTCGCCAGGCCGCAGTTTTTCCGTCACCAGCTTCCAAAAGGGACGTTCAATGTGGAAGTAACCGAAGTCCACCATGATGGGAAGGTTCGACAATTGTCCGGCTTCTACAGCCTTATCGACAGACTCCCAGTCCGGCTTCTGATAGTGCGCCGTCTTGATTCCAACAACAACGTCCGGGTGTTTTTTCGCGAGCTCGGCAATGGCTTTCGGATTGAAGTCCTCCTGTTCGGCCAGATCCGTCATCATCCCCAGGCCCGCGATATTGATCAGGGCAAAGACGCGGGTTTTCGCCCGATCGATGACAGTGAAGCGGAACTGTTCGAAATTACGCCAGCCCGCGCTCCCCGCATCCACCATCGAAGTGACACCGGTTCGAAAGCTGAATCCATCCGGCAGGATACTGTTGTCGCCGGCCCACGCATCCCGTACACCCGTCGTCGCAAACAGATGGACATGGATATCGATTAGCCCCGGAGTAACGAGCAAGCCCTTCACCGGAATGATTTTTTTTCCGTCGAGCCGGTCGCCCACCGCGGCGATCTTTCCTGCCTGAATTGCAACATCCGTGACGCGATCGATGCCGTTCTTCGGATCAATTACCCG